>JBDHSU010000063.1:0-22674 GCA_039808325.1 Variibacter sp.
TTGAGGAGCCGTCCTCGGGTCGCGTCGTGATCTCTAGCCGTGATGTAACTGCGGTACCGCTGCATAAGCGCAATCTGGGTTTTGTTTTTCAGCAATATGCTCTGTTTCCGCACCTCACCGTGGCGGAGAACGTCAGCTATTCCCTCAAGATGCGCGGAATCTCGTCAGCAGAGACGAGGAAGCGGGTGGCCGATGTGCTGGCGCTCGTTCAACTCAGCGATCTTGGAGCGCGGTACCCTTCACAGCTTTCGGGAGGGCAGCAACAGCGTGTAGCGTTCGCACGGGCGATCATTTTCGAGCCGCCCGTACTGCTCATGGATGAGCCCATGGCCGCGCTCGACAAGCGTTTGCGCGAGGAGGTGCAGTTCGAGTTGCGCCGGCTGCAGAAGCAGCTTGGCATCACGACGATCATGGTAACGCACGACCAGGCCGAGGCACTGGTTATGTCGGACACGATCATCGTGCTCAACAACGGCGCGGTTGAACAGAGCGGATCACCAAAGGATGTTTATCGCAGTCCGCGCACATCGTTCGTCGCCAATTTTCTTGGTGAATCGAATATTCTGAACGGAGTCGTCCATCGAGGCGAGAAAGGACTGTGGCTTGTATGCGCGGATCATCTGCGCATCCCTGTAGCCACTGCGGAACCGGGCGCCGCGATGGCTTATGTCATAAGGCCTGAGTCAATTTTAGTCGGCGATGATTCCAGCCCAGGCGGTGTAAAATTGCGAGGCCGGGTGCGCGAAGCCGTTTTCTGCGGTGACGCGGTGCGTACGCTAATTGACGTCGGCCTGCCGAATCTTCTTACCGCGAAGGTTCTCACGCGCGCCGGTGTGCCAGCGCCCATTGTTGGAGAACAGGTAACTGTCAGCTGGAGCGATACGGACGCTACATTGATGGCGAAGACCTGATGAGCACGATGGAAGTGGAGACTCTTATTTTTGCGCCAGCATCGCGTGATCGCTTCCGGCATCCGCGGCAGGGCGCGTGATGCGGACGCGCCTCAATGCGGTGGCTCTGCTGATCCTTCCGCTTGCGTTCCTCGCTGCCTTTTTCATCCTGCCATTGATTTTCGCGGTTGGCCTGAGCTTCGACTTTCCGCGGTTCACCCTGCATCATTACCAGCGGCTAGTCGATGTGCCGGTTTATCGCATGGTGTACGTCAAGACGTTGCGGGTCGGACTCGTGACAACAGTCATGTGCCTCATCCTTGCTTATCCCTGCGCCTACTTTGTGTCGCGCCTGAAGGGGGCCGCGCGAACGGTCGCCATCGCGCTGATCGCGTTGCCGTTCATGCTGTCGGTCCTGATCCGCAACTACGTCTGGATGTTGCTGCTGCAGGATACCGGATTGGTCAATCGTCTTTTGCAAGGCGCCGGTTTGACCGACGGCCCGATCCGGCTGATGTACAACGAGCTCGGCGTGACCATCGCCATGGTCAACATGCTAATCCCCTATATCTTCTTTCCTGTCCTCGGCGCACTGATGGCGATCCCGCCTGACTTGAAGGCGGCCTCAGCCAATTTGGGAGCGAACCGCCTCCGGACGTTTGTTCACGTTACGCTACCGCTGACGGTGAACGGCGTTCTTGCTGGGTGCCTCCTCACGTTCATCGTCGCTGTCGGATTCTACATTACGCCCGCGATGCTGGGTGGGTCGCGCGAGATGATGATTTCCAATCTGATTGCCTTCAACGTTCGAGAAGTCTTGAATTGGCCGTTCGCATTCTCACTTGCAACGACCTTGCTTGGCTCGACGGTGGTTCTTTACTTTATTTATCGCGCGTTCGTGCCCAACGCCACCGTCCTCAAGGCGGTGTGATGAGGCGAGACCCACGATCAAGCGTCATCGACGTTGCCCTCGCGCTCTATGGCTGCGCCGTGATCGCGTTCATGGTGTTGCCGATCATTGTCGTGATACCGATGTCGTTCAACGATGCGGCCGCTTTCGAGATCATTCCGTCTAATCCGTCCCTTACGCAATATGCTCGCTTGTTCGGCAGCGAACAGTGGATGACGGTGTTGTGGCGCTCGGTGCGTATCGCGGCCACGGTCATGGTTTTTGCTGGCGCCATCGGAACGATCGCGGCGCTTGGCATAACATTGGCGTCACGCCGCGTTCAACCGCTGCTCGAGGCGATCTTTCTCGCGCCGCAGATCGTGCCGTCCATCGTGATTGCGGCGGCGGCTTATTATATTTTCGTGTTCCTCGGACTCGTGGGCTCGACGCTCGGCATCGTGATCATGCACACGCTGCTCGCTCTGCCGTTTGTCGTTGTGATGGTTCGTGGCCGACTGCAAAGCATGAGCCCCGACTTGGCGCATGCGTCGGCAAGTTTGGGTGCCGGGCCTTTCCGCACGTTCATGCATGTCACGCTGCCTCAACTTCGCGTCGCGCTCGTCGGCGCTAGCGTCCTGGCGTTTCACGTGTCATTCGATGAGGTGGTCTTGGCGCTCTTCCTCAGCGGCGCGCGTAATAAGACACTGCCGGTGCAGCTCTGGGAAACGATCCTTTTTGAGGTGTCGCCGATTCTCCCAGCGATTTCCGTGGTTGTTCTTGCCCTGCCGATTTTGATCGTAGCGCCAGTGATCTGGATGCAAAGACGGGCCGCCGCTACCGCCTCTATCATGGAGCCGAAATGACGCTTTCAGTGCGACAGAATGGCTATGTCCTGAGGGCTGTCCTCAACCGTCCCGAGCGGCGCAATGCTTTGTCGTCGGATCTATGTGAGGCGCTTGGTGCGCTTGCCACCCAGGTGGGGCGCGACGTCAGTGTGCGTTGCGTCATTCTGTCGGGCGCTGGCAGCGCGTTTTGTGCCGGAGCTGATCTAAAGGAGCGTGGCGGAATGGGCGCGGAGGATCGATGGCGCTACGTCTTGCGTCTCAATGAGATCGTGGCGCAACTCGATGCCATTCCGGTGCCGGTTATCGCCGCAGTCAATGGTCCCGCGATGGGCGGAGGCGTAGAGATCGCTTCCATCGCTGATTTCCGCTTTGCGACGGAAGAGGCGATCTTCGCGCTTCCGGAGGTACGTTGGGGCATCATCCCGGGTGGCTCGATAGTGCGGCTCGTCCGGGATGTTTCTCCGGCCCTCGTCAGCCGACTGTGTTTCACCGGAGAGTCTATTGCAGCGCGGGAGGCGATGCGTTTGGGCTTCGTAGATGCGGTTTACTCATCGACGGCCGCTCTGGAGGATGCCGTCTCTGGACTGGCTGAGCGAATCGCGAAAAATGCGCCGCTGGCGTTGCGGGCGAGTAAAAAGTTGTTGCGCGGCGTTGAGGCGGATTACTCGACCAAGGCGATGTCGCTGGCGATGGAGCTGCGGGGCCCGCTCGAGGATACGCAAGATAGTCGGGAAGGGTTGCAAGCATTCGCGGAGAAGCGCGCCGCTAATTTTCGAGGGTTGTAGTTGCGGTAGAAGCGCCAACGACACGCTCTCGTTCTAGCTTCTCCGCGCGTCGCGCGCCCGCAGTTCGGCTGCTCATCTCCAAGTTGGCGCCGCCGCAATCTTGAGTGCTATTCAAGGTAGTGATCCAGATGCACCGTTTTGATCCAGAGCGACAATGAATGCCGTCGAGGTTGAGGAAGCCATATCCGCATGGGCCGAGCGGCCGTTCGCCTTTGGCGAATTGCGCCGATCGGGGTTGCTGCGGCTAAGCCACCTTACGGTCCGGCCAGCCGAAGATAGGCCGGCGGGTCGCCTCGCCGAGATCGGAGGTCAGCTTGCGCAGGGCTATTTCGTCCAGGCCTGCCGTGCCTTCTCCCAGCGCGCGTCGGTAAATTACGTCGCGGAGATACAGTCGACTGGATGCCGGTTCGTCCGCGAGGATTTTGTTGACGAGGTCCTGGAACTGTTCCGGCATCTTCGCCTCATAATCCTTCCGTTCCTGGCCGTATCCGAACTCCACCCGCGGCATGCGGTTTGTCACCATAGTCTTACGTAATTTCTCCGTAGCGACCTCGTCGACGCGCCCTTTCACGATGACGACACCGTAGGATTCGCGTGCCTCCGCGATCGTCACGAAGCCATCTTCAACATCCTCAAGAACCGCTGCGGTTTCTCGCTCCAGTGGATCGCCATAGCCGCCTCCGCCAGGTGAGATGACGCGCACTGTTTCGCCTGGCGAGAGCCGCAGGACCTCGATCTTCTCGATCGGTCGCTCATGCCCGGAAGCTTCGATGATCGCTGTCGAGCCGAGAGTTCCTGCTTCGCCACCCTCGCGCCCCCACGGTCTGATCTGAAAGCGGTCCCACCCGCGGGATGAGATTTGCGCGTGCGGGGAGAGCAGTTGACACTCGAAGAGAACGCCACTGCCACCTCGCCACCGACCGGGTGCGACTTCGTCGTTGAGCCGATAGCCGTTGACGAAGATCGGAGCATCGAGCTCCAAGGCCTCGATCGGAGCATTGCGCAGCGCGCCGCCCGAGAAATTGACGCCGTCGATGCCGTCGCGGCCAGGACGCCCACCGGAGCCGCCCTGCAGTGGCTCAAGCACGTGCACAACGAAGTTTCCCGTGTCCGGCTCCAGGTCGCTCAAGGTCAACAGCCCCATCTGGCCGGAGCCCGCTGCTGGTATGCGATTCGGCGCCATCTGGCTGAGCGCCCCCATCACGACATCCGACACGCGTAGCGCCGTGGTGTAGCGGATGCCAGTGGCGGCAAACCGCGTGGGATTGAGGATGCTACCTTCCGGTGTCTTGACTTTGATCGGCCTCACCATTCCGCGGTTGAATGGAATGCCCGGATCGGACGTGCGCAGGAAGTTGACGATGCCGAGAACGAGAAACTGATTCACCATTCCGTGCGTGGGTAGGTTGAACGCTGCATTGACTTGCGGGTCGGTGCCGGAAAAATCGAGGAGAATATCGCTTCCGAATTTCTCGAGAACGAGCTTGATGCGCACGTTATGCGTTTTAAGCAAATCCCCCTCTAGGTAATCGCTGAAGGCGAAGCGGCCATCTGGAAGCTCGGCGATCACCGCCCGCGCGCGCGCTTCGCCATAGTTGAGTAGTGCGCCGATCGCTTCCTCGATTTTGTCGGCGCCGTATTGCGCGAAGCAGTCCCCCATTCGGCGGTCTGCAGTGGCAAGCGCGGCCGTCAGAGCGCTGATATCGCCCCAGTTCTGCGTTGGAATGCGACAGTTCGCGAGAATGAGCCGCCGCATCTCGGCATCAAGTTCGCCAGCCTTGAACAGCTTGACCGGTGGAATGACGACGCCTTCCTGAAAACGGTCGCTGGCATGAGGGGCAATGGAACCCGGTACGATGCCTCCCACGTCCGAGGAGTGCACGAAGCACCAGGCGAAGCAGATCAGACGGCCGTCGGCAAAGATCGGCCGGAACATCATGTAGTCCGGCAGGTGCGTCGCCATTCCGCGAGCATGGATCGGGTCGTTGGTGATAACGACATCGCCGGGCTCATAGCTGTCAAAACAATCAATTGCGGCCTTCATGTTCATCGAGAGCATGTTGGTCACGCCGATATTGCGTGGATAGGCGAAGACCTCGCCGTCTCGCGTGATCAAGCCGCTGTCAAAGTCCCACGTTTCCTTGACGAAGGTCGTGAATGCGGCGCGATGAATCACATAGCCCATCTCCTCGACGATTCCGGTGAACCGGTTGCCGAGAATCTCGAGCAGAACCTTGTCAATGCTCACTCTGCGCCTCCGCGATTAGATTGCCGTAAGTGTCGATAGTGATGACGTAGCCTGCCGGAACGAAGGTGGTGGTGTCGTATTGGGCGATGACAGCCGGGCCGGGAAAGGAATCGCCCTGCCTGATATGCTCTCGATCGACGAAGCGGGCGGTGCAAAAAGCGCCGTCATGATAGATACGCTTCTCGACGACCGCTCTATCGGGCAATGGTTTGCCAGACGCTGCTGGCAGCGTTTCCAGCCGAGGCTTCGGTGTCTCTCCGATCGCGACGATTCGGACCTCGCGAATCTCGAGGCTGGCGGCTGAGTCGGCATAACCGTAGATCGCCGTATATTCGCGCCGGAACGCCGCGGCCAAAGGTTCGGCGCCGTCCAGATCGACACCGTCGAGATCGACGGATATTTCGAAGGATTGCCCAAGATAGCGAATGTCTGCGCGACGGCTGAAACGTTCGCTTGCGAACGTCAAACGCTGGCCTTTGAGCCATGCCGCGCCTTCGGATTCGAGCTCCTCGAAGGCCGTGCGGACGAGCCTCATCACCTCCCCGGAGTTCTCGTCGAGCCGGCGATGGATCGTGCGTACGAAATCGCGGCGAACGTCTGCGACCAGAGCTCCGGTTGCGCAGAGAATCCCCGGATGCAGCGGAACAATGACTTTGCGGATTCCGATATCGCGTGCGACGAGCAAACCGTGCATGGGACCGGCGCCACCAAATGGCAATAGTGCGTAGCTTTCGTAGTCCACGCCCTTGCGGGCTAGCAGCGGCACCAAGGCCGAATAGATGTGCGATGTGGCAATGCGAACAATCGCTTCGGCTGTTTCCTCGACACTGAACGAAAGCCTGGTGGCGAGCGCCGCGACAGCGTCGTGCGCCAGATCGCGGTTGATGACGATGCGGCCGCCGGCGAACTCGCCAGCCTCGATGATGCCGAGAACGACGAAGGCATCCGTGAGCGTTGGCTCGCTTCCGCCGAGCCCGTAAGCAGCCGGACCAGGATTCGCCCCGGCGCTGCGAGGGCCGACCTTAAGAACGCCGAAGCTGTCGATCCAGGCGATGGAGCCGCCGCCAGCGCCGATCGAAGTGACGTCCACCGCCGGCATGATGACGGGAAAGCTACCCACCTGATTCTCGGTGGAGTAGCGCGGCTCGCCATCGATGATGGCGACGTCGGCACTAGTGCCTCCTATGTCGATGGTGATGAGTTGAGAGAACCCGGCGGAGCGTGCGACGAACGCTGCTCCGATCGCTCCGGCCGCCGGGCCGGACATCAGCGTTTCGATCGGCCTCAGTGCGGCCTCGTTCGCCGTCATGACGCCGCCGTTCGACTTTGTGCTCAGGACGGGTGCGTTCAGGCCGAATTCCTCGCGCAGCCCTGTCTCCAAGTCTCCGAAATAGGTCTGCATGCGGCGCCCGACATAGGCGTTCATAGTGCCAGCAAGTGTGCGCTCGAATTCACGCATCTGCGGCCACACCTCGCTCGACAACGAGACGTAAAGATCTGGCGCCAGCTCGGCGAGGAAATCGCGCACCGCGACCTCGTTGGCGGGGTTGCGGTAGCTGTGCAGGAATCCCACCGCGACCGCTTCTATCTCCAGCGCACGCAGGCGCTCGGTTATCTTCTCCATCATCACGCGGTTCACCGGAATCGCCACGGAGCCATCGGCAAGAGATCGCTCCGGTACCTCGACGACATGTGCGCGGCGCACCAGCGGCGCGGGCATATCGGTGAAGAAGTTGAAGATGTCCGGCAAGCGGTGACGGCCGATATAGAGCAGGTCGCGCATGCCCTTGGTGACAAGTAGGGCGGTGCGGGCGCCGTTATATTCGAGGATCGTGTTGACCGCGAGCGTCGTGCCGTGGCTGAAGTA
This sequence comes from Variibacter sp., assembly GCA_039808325.1. Lineage (GTDB taxonomy): Bacteria > Pseudomonadota > Alphaproteobacteria > Rhizobiales > Xanthobacteraceae > JAFKKS01. The sequence continues at coordinate 7,525 of JBDHSU010000063.1, forward strand.
TAAGATATCCTTCGGCGTTGCGTGGCCCGCTGCGATGATTTCCGAGAGCCCGCCGCGCACCGATGCGGCAGGCCGCGCCCGATTGGACGGATATTTCAATGCGGTCACGCGCCCCGTCGTCTCGTCAAGCAATGCAAAGTCCGTGAAGGTGCCGCCGATGTCGACACCCAGGCGCAGCCGGGCCATGGTTTTCTCCTAAAAGCTCATGCGGACGTTGAAGATGCGCTGCAGCAGCAGCATGAGACCGCCGACGATCAGTATCTGCGCCGTCGAAGCCGCCGCGATCGTCGGATCTCCCTCCCAGAAGATTTGCGAGAAGATGTGGATCGGAAGCGTCGTCGTTTCGGGACCCGCGACGAAGAGAGCCAAGTTGATGTCGCTGAATGAAACAATGAACGCGAATATCGCGCCGCTGAGAACGCTGGAGCGCAGAAGAGGCATCACCACGCGCACGAACGCTTGGCGCGGCGTACAGCCGAGGCTGATGGCCGCTTCCTCCAACCGCGGATCGATCGAGACAAGTCCGGCGCCGACGACGCGCAGGACGTAAGGCGTACCAAGCAGCGTGTGGCCGACGATCAGCGTCCAGATATTTCCGGCGAGGCCGAGGCTCGCGAAGACCAGATAGAGCGCGGCGCCGAGTAGGATGCTGGGGATGAGAAGCGGCAGCATGAAGAAGCTTTCAACCGCGTTGCGAGCAAGGATGCCGCCGCGGGCGAGTCCGATGGCGGCTAGTGTTCCGATAGTGCTCGCGAGCAACGAGGCGCATAACGCTACCGGAAGGCTGATGAAGAAGAGCGAGTCGCGAAACGCCGCTAGCCCGAGGAATTTCTCGTACCAGCGAAACGAGAAGCCCGAAGTCGGAATTCGAAATCCTGAGGTCGGATTGAACGAGACCAGGACGACGACGACGATCGGCGCCAGCAGGAAGATATAGATGAGGACAACGAAGGTTCTGAGTCCGAGGGATTTTGCGTACATCGCCGACGCTCCTCAGGATCTCAAGCGTAGACGACGGCGGCTTGCATGTCGGCCGATCGTTAAGCTCAGCGTCAGCAGGCCGATCACGATGGCGATGAGGCTGATCGCCATGGCCGAGGCGAAAGGCCAGTTCATTGCCGTGATTACCTGGTCGTAGATCTCGTTGCCGATCATGCGATTGGCGCTTCCGCCCATGAGGGCGGAAGTGACCACGACGGAAATCGTGACGACGAAAGAGAGCATGGCGCCGGACGCGATTCCCGGCATGGCGAGCGGCAAGATGACAAGGCGGAACAGACGCAGCGGTCCTGCGCCGAGATTGGTTCCGGCTTCCTCGAGCGCAATTGGAATCTTCTCCATCGCCGCCATCGTCGGCAGCACCAAAAGTGGCAGGCAGATCTGGATGAGAGCAATGACAATCGCAGTTTCGGTATTCATGACGAAGAGCCAGCGGCCGATGCCAAGTTGGACCGAGGCTTGGTTGATGAGGCCGTTTCGGCCAAGGATGATCATCCATCCAAACGCACGGATGACGGTGCTCACCATCATCGGCATGACGACGAAAAACATGCCGATAGCGAGCGCACGCCGTGAGCAGCGCGCAAGCCAGTACGCAAGTGGTACGCCGAGAATTGCCGTGCCAACCGTGGTGACGATACCGATGCGCAACGTGCGCCACGCGACCTGCAGGTAATAACTATCCGCGAGGTGCGTGTAGTTGGCTAAGGTTGGCGCTGCGACCCACATCGACTGCGGATCGTGCCGGAATATGCTGATCACGCTGAGATAGGCGATCGGCAGGATCAGCGCGAGGGCAAGGAGCAGCAGATATGGACCAAGCAGCCACACCCATGCGGGGAGGATGCCGAGCGGGCTACCCGCATCGCGCTCAGTGGCCGATGACATAGACGTCTTCGGCATCGACGCTGATGCTCAATTGTTGTGTGCCGATCCGCGCGGATGCAGCGCGTGTTGTTTTCACCGACGCCGTCAGGAGCGGCAACCTCGGTACGTTGAGGCGGACTTGCGTGTCCTCGCCAAGAAATTCGATATCGTGGATTATGCTGTCGAAAATCGTGCGGCCAGGCCGCTCGTTTTTGTCGGCCCCGATGTCAATCGCCTCCGGACGTATCATTGCCCAGACGCGGTCTTCGGCCTTTAGGGGAGAATCATCGGCAACGCGTCCGCAGAGCGTTGCTCCGTCCGCCGTACGAAGTCGGACCACCTTTCCTTCGCGCGTTTCGATCGTCGCCTCGATGATATTGCACTTCCCGATGAAGTCGGCGACGAAACGCGACGCTGGGCGCTGGTATATTTCTTGCGGCGTTCCGATCTGTTCGATCCGTCCGGCCGAAAGCACTGCGATGCGGTCCGACATCGCCAGGGCTTCGGTTTGGTCGTGCGTCACGAAAACGGTTGTCTGCCCAAGCCGGCGCTGCAATGATTTGAGCTCGTCGCGCATCTGTTGGCGCAATTTGAGATCGAGACTGGAGAGGGGTTCGTCGAGCAGCAATAATGGCGGTTGAATGACGAGTGCGCGAGCTAATGCAACGCGCTGCTGCTGGCCGCCGGAAAGCTGCGACGGCATACGGTCGCCGAGGCCACGCAGGCCTACCAATTCGAGCGCCGCGGCAACGCGACGGGCGGTTTCCGCAGCGTCGATTTTGCGTAACTTCAGGCCAAACCCGACATTCTCATTGACGTTCAGATGTGGAAAAAGCGCATGGCTTTGAAAGACCAGTCCGAGATCGCGCCGATAGGCCGGTTTCCTGTCGATCCGTTCACCGCCGAGATGGATTTCTCCAGATGTCGATGTCTCAAATCCGGCTATGCAGCGTAACGTCGTCGATTTTCCGCATCCGCTAGGGCCAAGAAGGGAGAAGAATTCGCCGGGATGCACCGAGAATGACAAGGGGCCAATGGCGACATCGACCGCGTAGGCCTTGACCAGCGAGACGACGTCGAGGGCGCCGTTCGATTCGCCTGCCATGGCGGATTACTCCTCGACCTCGACCGCACGGTGATCGAGGCCATTGGCGATCGACCACCCGGATGGCGTCATTTGTCTGGGCACGCTGAGCTCACTTCCGCTGCGTTCGTTCGCGATCAGCCCGAAATGACTTCCTTGTTCCAGCGTTCGAGATAGGTTGACCGGTGCTGATTGATCTTTTGCCAGTCGAGCTTTGCCGTTTTCTCAAGGGCTCCGTCGGGAATAGCGATGGCTTGAAGGTCGGACGGCAGCTTTACGAGTTTGTTGGATGGCGGATACTTCGACCATTGGGCGAATTCGAGCTGTTTGGCAGGGTCAAGCGTCGATTGGACCAGGGCTTGGGCTTTCCGCGCGAACGGACTGCCCTTCATGATCGAGAAGCCGCTGCCGAGAAGAACCGTGCCCGGAACGATCGCGAACTCTGCCGGAATATTCGCCTCTTGCAGCCGGATCGTTCGACCGTTCCAGTACGGCATCAGGACAACGTCGCCGCTATCCATCAAACGTGTCCCGTGGTCGGCATTCTCGACGACGACAGCCTTATTCTTCTTCACCATCTCGGCCGCGGCGGCGATGCCCGCGTCGATGTTGTCTTCGTTGCCGCCGAGGGTTTTGTTCAGCGCGTGCAGCCATGCCATGCCGTACCAGCCATACGCGGGGATACCTACGCGGCCCCGATATTTCGGCAAAAGAAGGTCCATGAAGGAGGTAGGCTTTTGAGCCTCCTTCGTGTTCCAGCACATCCCGAAGAGCAGGATGCTGAATGCAGCATAGAAGTCGCCCTGCTTGGCTTCAGCGAAGACGTTGGGGAGGTTCGTTACGATCGCGGGATCATATGGCTCGATGCAGTTGGAACCAAAAAGGAGATCGTAGTCCGCTTGCGGGCCGTTCGACACATCGAATGGAGCGCTTCCGCATGTCGCCATGATTTTGGACGCGGCGACCGCCTCCAGTTGAGCCGAATGGCTGGTGGCCAATTTTTGCTCTGCGGCGAAGGGTTTGATGAAGATGCGGCCGATCGTGTCTCCCCAAGTGCCGCCCGTGGCAGCCCAGGTAAAGGGCCTTCCTTGTGCCGCGACGGGAGAAGATGGCGCGAACGCAGGCACGATGGAGCCTGTCAGCGCTGTGGTGCCGAATGCTTTGAGTGCATCGCGACGAGAAAATCCGCTGTTCACGTGCATGTCCCCCCCTTCATGTCGTTCGGCGTCGTGTCGTGCCGCGATAGTTTGATGCTCATGGATATAGGATCATTCGGCGAAGCACTTTGCCTAATCGTAAATTAGAGGCATGCTAGGGGAGGCAGTTTACGCCACCAGAGCGAATATATTCGTATGAGGCGCCAATGAACCCCTGGGAAGGGCTGATAAAGCGCTATCGGCGGGTCAACGGATTGACGCAGGCGGCCCTCGCTGAGCTACTCGGCGTTGAGCAAGCCACGGTGTCGCGTTGGGAGCGTGGAAATCACGCCCCCGACCTCGGTACGCAGCGCCGCCTTCGCGATTTGCTCAGTCGCAGTTCGGTGGCAAATGATTGCGTTATCTATCACCGCGTGCGTTGCTCGCTGTCGCCAATCAAGATCGCCGATCAAAATGGCCGAAACCACGCCGCTTCGCTTCCCGCAGCGCATCTTCATGGTGTGCAGGCGGACAAGTTGCAGCGATTGGATTACCGGACACTATTTACGGACATCCTTGAGGAGCAGTGGCACAGCGCCATCAAGGCCGGTTTCTTCGCGGGTGAAATCGCGAGCATTCGCGTTGCCAATCCCTGGCGGCCTGCCGGCAAGGCCGACTTGCGATACTGTGAGTGTTTGTGGACCCCGGCGATATTGTCCGACGGGCATGTGCTTCTGGTTAGCGAAATCCATGAGCTCAACGAAACAGCTTATGTCCAAGCCGTGTCGAGCGGCCCAATGCAGATCGTTCCACTCGATGAATTGCTGTGACACGCTGCTCGGTGTGGTGCCGCAAATGTCGCTCTCGCTGTAGGGGATGCTGTGAGCAAGGTCGTGTCGCGCAGCGCGAGGCTCATCGTAAAGAACTCCAACCTCGCGTTGACCATTGGCGTGCCGCAGATGATTTATCGCGCCGGCGGCCTCCCTGAAGATCGGAGGCGAGGAGGGACTTCTTTTTAACGAGGCGATGCCCCCTGGGGCATCAACGCCAACGGGTCTGTTCGAATCCAAGGGACCTCGACGATCGGGATGGAGAACGGTTCGAACATGAACGCAATGTCGATATCGTGCTCAAGAGAGGTATTGCGCAGTTGTTCCGTTTCCACACAGTTGGGCATACCCTCCACATCGGGTCTGCAAATATTGAATCACCTAAATGGCGGCAGACGCACATCATGTGCCGCAAAGGCGGTGTGCCCGTTTTTTCGTGGCCGAGCATCCCGCGCGCCATCTCACGGCCTGCACGCTCTGCGTGGGCGGGTTGAGCCAGGGCAGCGCACGCTTACGATAAGGCATAGCCGATTTTGTCAGCGCGTGGCGCGTATGCAAAGCGCTGTAAGTGCGTTGATGTCGCGAACCTCCTCAAGCCGCTCGACCATATCGACCACCATCTCAACCGCGCTCCTCCCCAGCACGAGGCCGGCGTTATCGCGAAATTTCTCGCGCACGTCGTTCGCGCTTAACGGATTGCTTTCGCTGCCGAGATTGTTCTCGACGATGCGCTCGAGCCGCTTGCCCGAAGTCGTCTCGACGATCACCCAACCTTTGAAGCGGCTCGGATCGGGCGCGGTCGGGTCGATTTCGTTGTGGATCTTCGCCGCCAGCGCGAGGATCGCGGGGTCATGAATTGCAGCGTCGGTGAACGCCTCGACGCGCAGTCGGCCGAAATGCAGCGCCGCCGCCAATGTATACGGGAAGCTGAACTTCGCGTGGTATTCGGTCGCGGGCGCAAGCTTTACTGCGCGCGGCTCGCACATGATAGGAAGCATCCATTCCGCGGTCGGGCAAGTGATACGCGCCACGTCCGCCGCGCGCAGGCCTTCGTTGCGGTAGAGATCGAGGATCGCGTCGATCGCCGGATGCACGACGTGGCCGCACGGATACGGCTTGAACGACGTCTTCACGCATTCCCAGTCGTGCCCGAGATCGCGGCCGATGCGCTCCATCGAATAGGCGCCGGACCCGAGATGTGTTGCGAACAACCCGTAACGGCCTTCGAGCACCGTGGATGGCCCGGTGAAGCCCTCCGCCGCGAGATAGGCCGCGACGATGCCCGCATGCGAGGCCCAGCCGGGATGCAGACGCTTCGCCCACGAACCGTCGGAGAAAAATTCGAGAATGCCGGACGCTTGGCTCCCCGCGACGCCGAGTGCGTTGCGCAGTTGCGATGCGTTCAGCCCGAGCAGCTTGCCGGCGATAAGTGCCGCCCCGAACGTGCCGACCACCCCAGTCGGATGGAAGCCGCGCTTGTGGAAACCGCTCGGCACGACGCAGCCGATACGGCACGTCACCTCGGCGCCGCCGATCGCGGCGGCGAGTAGGGATTTGCCGTCCGCTTTCACCTTTTCACCGACGGCAAGCGCGGTAGTGACGACCGGAGCGCTGACATGAATGACGGATTCGTTGTGCGTGTCATCGAAGTCGAGCGCGTGTGCGAAGGTACCGTTGGCGAGGGCCGCGGATGCGGCCGGCACCCGGTCGCCGAAGCCGAGGATCGTGCTTTCGGCGCCCGCGCCAAGCCGCAGCGCCGTCCGCCGCGCGACCGGGCCGACTGGATCGACGCTCGCGGCGAGCGAAACGCCGATGATGTCGAGAAGACGAAGCTTCGCGTCTGCGACGACGGATGAAGGAATGTCGGCGAACGACAGGTGTTCGACCCAAGTTGCCGCGGTCGCGGCGGCGCTTTCGGACATCTTCGCGGGTGCGTTCATTTCGTTTCTCCTTTGCGCCGGCGGGGGCGGTTCAAGGCTTGAGGGTCGTGACGTAGTCGACTAGCGCCTTGCCGTCCTCGCCTGCGGCCTTGATGTATTCCGCGCGCATCGGCGCGATGATCTTTGTGAACGCTTCCATCGCGGGTTTATCGAACACGGTCGCCTTCACGCCCTTGCTGGCAAGATCGCTAAGGATCGTGCTCTCCTCATCGATGACTGTGCGCGTCGTAAAGGTCTCGGCCTCCTTGGAGGCGGCCTCGATCACTGCCTTTTGTTCGGAAGGCAGCCCGTCCCACACATCCTTGTTGATGATGATCACTGCGCCGATTACCCCGAACCCGGAGTGATTGATGTAAGGCGCGTTCTCGAACCACTTGCGTGAGGAATACGAAGAGATGCTGGTCGAGAACCCGTCGATCGTGCCTCGCGAGGCTGCGGTCGTCACTTCGGATGCGGCAATCACGGTCGGAGCCGCCCCCAGCAATTGGAACATGCGCGCGAGCTCCTTGCTGTGCGCGCGCAGCTTCAGGCGCTTGAAGTTGTCGGGGCTCTTGATCTCGGTCTTGGTGGTGGCGACGGCCGAGAAGCCTTGCTGCGGCCAGTAAAGGGGATGCACGCCGAGCGCATGCAGGTGGCGGGTCAGCACGGTCCCGAGCTTGCCCTTGAGCGCCGTCGTCACTTGGTTGAAGTTTTGGAACAGGCCCGGCAGGTCGAACACCGAGAATACAGGGTCGTAGCCTGTGAACTGAGCCGAGATGACGAGCCCCATGTCCACCGAATGATTCTGGACGGCGGGAAAGACTTCATTATCCTTGTAAAGCTGGCTGTTGTTGTAGATTTCGACCTTGATCTTGTTGCCGGTCCCGGCCTCCACCTTCTGCTTCCACAGGTCGAGCCCACGCGTCACGGCCGCCGTTGTCGGCAATTGGTTGGAGATGCGAAGGAGTGTCTGCGCCTGGCTCTCGCTCGCGAACGCAACGCAAGCCGCACCGGCGAGGATCGCAATCACGAGGTTCACACGTGTCTTCATCGTCGTGTCCTTGTCATTCGTTCCAAAGGAAAGGCGTCAGAGCCGGGAGGGAAGCCATAGGCTGACCTCCGGAAACAGCAGGACAATCACGAGCAGGAGGACGATCGCTACCATGAACGGCACCGTTCCGCGAAAGACCTCGGCGTAGGTGATGTTCGGTTCGATCGCCTGGATAACGAAAAGGTTGAGGCCGACCGGCGGAGTGATGTTGGCGAGCTCCATGTTGACGACCAGCAGCACGCCGAACCAGATCGGGTCGATGTGCAGCGCGGTGAGCGTCGGCAGCAGCAGGGGTACGAACACCAGGATCGCCGCCAGCGGGTCGAGGAAGTCGCCGACGACGATGAGCGCGAGGCTTGTGAGTGCGAGAAAGACCAGCGGGCCTATGCCGAGGCTGACCAATCCGTCCGCGAGCATCTGCGGCACCTGCATTGTTGTGCTGACATGCGCGAACAACTTGGCGCCGCCCACGATGATGAGGATCATCACTGTGATGTGCACGCTCTCCACCACGCACTGCCACAGCAGGGCGAGATTGAGCTTGCGATAAACGAATGTGGCGAGGAATAGAGTGAGCCCCACCCCGACAGCCGCGGCCTCGGTCGGCGTAAACACGCCGGCGTAAATGCCGCCGAGGATCAGCACCGGTAGCAGAAGGACGCCCCACGCCTTGCGGATCTCCGTCCATCGCTCGCACCACGACGCGCGCTCGCGGGCATGGCCGTAACCATGACGCCAGGATGTCAGCATCGCGTAGCCGGCGATCAGCGCCGTCATCAGCGCGCCAGGTATGACTCCGGCGATAAAGAGTTTGTCGACCGACTCGTCAGCGACGGCACCGTAGACGATGAACGGAATCGACGGCGGGATAAGGATGCCGAGTGTTCCGCCCGCCGCCACCAGGCCGGCGGCGAACTCCTTCGGATAGCCGTGCTGAACCAGCGCCGGGATTGCGATGATCCCGACCGCGGCGGCATTTGCAACGCTCGAGCCGGAGATCGTCGCGAAGAACGCGCAGCAGATCACGGCCGCAACGGCGAGGCCGCCGGGAAGGTGGCCGAGCATGGCGTCGAGCGCGCTGAAGATGCTATCGCCCATGTCAGCGCGCACAAGCACGCGGCTCATCAGGACGAATAGCGGGATTGCGAGCAGCACGAAATTGTCGACCGACGAGTAAAGCACCTCGGCGACGATAGCGATCGGCTGCCCGGTCAGCAGCAGGCCGACGAAGCCGGAGAGCCCGAGTCCGAACCCGACCGGAAAGCCGAGGAACAAGAGCGCACAGAGCAACGCGAAGATGGCGATGAAGACGCTCAAAGCATGTGCTCATCTCTGGGGGCGGGCGGCCTGAACACGCGCCAGATGCATTCGATTGTGAAAAGGCCCATGCCGACGACAAGTGCCGATTGGGGGATCCACATCGGCACGGAGAAGAGCGAGAGCGAGCGGCGGCCATAGCGTATTGATTGCGCGGCGATCTCCGCGCCCTTCCAGGTCGTAACCGCAGCGAAGACGGCGATGCAGACATAGGAGCCGCGCACCAGCGCGATCTGCGAACGTTCCGGCAGACGTTTGTACCAAACGTCGATGCGGATGTGCTGGCCGGCACGGTCGGTCGGCAGCAGGCCGAGAAAGGTGCACCAGATCATCAGGTAGACGGAAACGTCCTGCGCCCACAACGTCGGGCTGTCGAAGACGTACCGGCTTACGACCTCATAGAGGGTCGCGCCCGCGACGGCGAGGAGGCATAATCCGCAGACCGTCTCGCACAGCTTTGAGACGGTCTGCCCGAAGCGTCCAGGCGCAGCCATCCGAGCGAGTCCTCCCTCGCATTCTTAATTGTGCGGACAAAGCTATCTTTCTCTCAAGGCCTGTCAAGCGATCTTCGCCACGGCATTACATGAACCGCGACATTTAGACCGTACTGGCACACTTTCAGGTTGTTTTGTTTGACATCCGAAGGCGCTATCGTATTGTCTGGACAATAGATCAAAAATTGGATCCCCCAGCAGATGCGCAGCGCAGAACGGCAACGGACGAAGATCGGCCGCTATTTCGAGGAATTCGTCGTCGGTGACGTGTACGAGCACCGTCCGGGCCGCACAATCACGGAAGCGGACAACATCAACTTTTCGTTGATGACGATGAACTGCCATCCGCTGCACTGCGACGCTGCCTACGCAGCCAAGAGCGAGTTCGGCCGGCCGCTCGTCAACAGCGCGCTGACGCTCGCGATCGTCGTCGGCATGACGGTGCTGGATGTATCCGGCAAGGCGATCGCCAATCTCGGCTGGAAGGATATCAACATCACTGGCCCGGTGTTCTGCGGCGATACGCTCCGTGCCGAGTCGGAAGTGACGGCGGCGCGTGAATCGAAGTCGCGGCCGACGCAAGGCATCGTCACGGTGAAGACCCGCGCGTTCAACCAGAATGGCGCGCCGGTGATGGACTTCGTACGAATCGCGCTGGTGCCAAAGCGCGGCCACGCGGTCGACGACCTCTAGAGCGTGATCCCGAAAGTGGAAAACGGCTTTCGGAAAAGCATGCCCTCGGGCTCGACCCGGGGGATCATGCTCAAACAAGACGATAACGACGGATCTGATTCAATGCCGTTGGATCAGACCCTAGCAACGCGAGGGAGAGGAACATGACCGCTCACGATCCCAACCTCGGTGTGCAGCGCACCGACGCCATTTCGGAGGTGCTCGCCCGCTTCGCGCTCGGCTTGACGCTCGACGACGTGCCCTCTGGGGTGCGCGAGCGGGCCAAGCATCTCATTCTCGATGCCGTGGGCACGGCGCTGGCTGCGCGCCGTTACACGTTCGCTGACGTTTCGCTCGCGGCGCTGATTGAACTCGGCGAGGGGCGCTCGCCGGTTATCGGCATCGGCCGCCGCCTCGCCTTGCGCGAGTCCGCCATCATGAACGGCATCCTGATGCACGGGCTCGACTACGACGACACGCACAGCCGTGGCGTCATCCACGGCACGGTCAGCAGCTTTCCCTGCGCCTTCGCGCTGGCGGAGAAACACGCGGCCGACGGCGGCGCGCTGCTTGCGGCCTACATCGCTGCGATGGAGGTCTCGACACGACTCGGCGCGGTCGCCAAAGGCGGCTTCCATCAGTCCGGTTTCCATCCCACCGGGCTGATCGGCGCGTTCGGCGCGACGCTGGCCGCCGCGCGCCTGCTCGGACTCGATGTCGAGCGCGCCGTGATGGCGCAAGGCATCACGCTCTCGCTTGCCGCGGGCAGCCTGGAATTCCTTCAGGACGGCGCCTGGACGAAGCGGCTGCACCCGGGCTGGGCGGCAGCGGTCGGCATCACGGCGGCGACCTTCGCCAAGCACGGCTATGTCGGCCCGCGCGCCGCTTATGAAGGCCGCTTCGGCCTTTACGCGACGCATCTCAGTACCCATGCGGAAGGAGCCGACCTTTCGCTTGCGACCGCGGGGCTCGGCCGTACGTGGCAGATCGAGGAAGTGTCGGTGAAGCCGATGCCCGCCTGCCATTTCGTGCACGCGGCGGTCGACGCGGCGGCCGCGCTGCATCGCGATGTCGGCGTGCGCAGCATTGCGCGGGTCACCGTGCTGGTTCCTGAAAGCGTCGTGAAGACGGTGTGCGAGCCGGTCGCCAACAAACAGGCGCCGGCCAACAGCTACGACGCGCAGTTCTCGATTCCCTATGTGGTCGCGACCAGCCTGCTGCGCGGTGGCTTCACGCTCGACGCGCTCGAGCCGGACGCAATGGCCGACCCGGCCGTGTGTGCGCTGGCAAAGCGCGTCGATTACGCGATCGATCCCGACTCGACCTTCCCGCGGCATTATACTGGGGAAGTCGTCGTGGAGTTCGAATCCGGCGAGGTGCTGAGGCGCCGCGAAGCCATTAACCGTGGAAACGCGGACCGCCCGCTCTCCAATGCCGAAATCGAGGCGAAGTATTTCGACAATGCCGCGCGTGACTTCACGCGCGGCGAGGCGGAGCGTATCCGTGATGCGGTGCTGGCGCTCGACGCTGCACCAGCGAGCCGGCTTGCTGCCGCGCTGTGCCGGGAACCGTGAGCAAGCAGGAGTCAAATTGTCGTGGATAGAGTGACCGAGCCGGCCGACCGCGCCGAAGAATCGATGATCCTTACGGCCGTCGACAAGTTCTTGGCGGCCGACGTCGCGCCCTATGTGCGCGAGTTCGAGCAGGCCGATACCTATCCGAGCGAGATGGTCGAGAAGATGAAGGCGTTGGGCCTGTTCGGTTGCCTCATCGATCCGGAATACGGCGGCCTCGGCCTCTCGACCGCAACCTATGCGAGGATCATCGAACGCATCTCCGCGGTATGGATGTCGGTGAGCGGCATCGTCAATTCGCACCTCATCATGGCGGCAGCGGTGCAACGCTTTGGCACCGACGCGCAGAAGAGGGCCTTTCTGCCGCGCTTCGCGACTGGCGAGCTGCGCGGCGGCATCGCGCTGACCGAGCCCGATTGCGGCACCGACCTACAGGCAATCTCCACCACCGCGCGGCGCGAGGGCGACCACTATGTCGTCAATGGCGCCAAGACCTGGATCAGCAACAGCTACTACGGCAACTGCTTCGCATTGCTCGTGAAGACGGATCCGAAGGCGGAGCCGCGCCATAGGGGCATGAGTCTGCTGCTTGCCGAGAAGGGGCCGGGGTTTTCGGTCAATCGCAAACTGCCGAAGCTCGGCTATAAGGGCATCGATACCTGCGAGTTGAGCTTCGCGGACTTCCGTGTCCCCGCCGACCGCCTCATCGGCGGCGTGGAGGGCAGAGGCTTGCAGCAGATCCTCGGCGGCCTCGAACTCGGCCGCATCAATGTCGCGGCGCGCGGCGTCGGCGTTGCCGATGCCGCGCTGCGCGAGGCGGTCTCCTACGCGCAGATGAGGCGCACCTTCGGCAAGCCTATCTGCGAGCACCAGGCGATCCAGCTCAAGCTCGCCGACATGGCGACGCGGCTCGAGGCGGCGCGGCTCCTAACCTATCGCGCGGCCGAAGCTTATGATCGTGGCGAGCGCTGCGACATGGAGGCGGGCATGGCGAAATATTTCGCCACCGAGGCGGCCATGGAGAACGCCGCCGAGGCGATGCGCATCCACGGCGCCAACGGCTATTCACGGGAATACGACGTCGAGCGCCTCTATCGCGACGCGCCGCTCCTCGTCATCGGCGAAGGTACGAACGAGATGCAGCGCATCATCATCGCGCGGCAATTGATCGCGAGACATCCCGCATGAGCCGGCTTCCGCTCAGCGGCCTGCGCGTGCTCGCGGTCGAGCAGTACGGCGCCGGTCCGTTCGCCACGCAGCATCTCGCCGATCTCGGTGCCGAGATCCTCAAGATCGAGAACTTCAAGGACGGTGGCGATATCGGCCGGCATGTCGGCCCGCATTTCTTCGCCGAAGGCGACAGCCATTTCTACGAGGCGTTCAACCGCAACAAGCGCAGCCTCGGGCTCGACCTCAAGGCACCGGAAGGCCGCGACATCCTGCTCAAGCTCGTGGCGCAGAGTGACGCCCTGTTTGATAATCTTCGCGGCGATTTGCCGGCCAAGCTCGGGCTCGACTATGCCGGGCTCGCGCACGCGAACCCGAAAATCGTGTGCGTTCACCTCTCCGCCTATGGTCGCACCGGCTCGCGCGCGGGTTGGCCGGGCTACGACTACCTGATGCAGGCGGAGGCGGGCTACCTGTCGCTCACGGGAGAGCCTGACGGACCGCCGGCGCGCTGCGGTCTCTCGATCATCGACCTGATGACCGGCACGACCGCCGCGATGGCGCTGCTTGCCGGCGTGATCGAGGCACGCGCGACCGGGAGCGGCCGCGACCTCGATGTCAGCCTCTATGACGTGGCGATGCACAATCTCTGCTATCTCGGTACATGGTACCTCAACGCCGGTGCCGTGACGCGGCGCGAGCCGCATTCGAGCCATCCCTCGCTTACGCCGAGCCAGCTCTATCGCACGCGGGACGGCTGGATCTTCCTGATGTGCAACAAGGAGAAGTTCTGGCGCGTCTTCGCGGAGCTGGTCGGGCGCCCCCAATGGCTGACCGATCCGGATTTCGCCAACTTCGCCGCGCGGCTTGCGCACCGGCAGCGCGTCAACGCGGCGATCAGCGACGTGCTTGGCGCCCGCACGACCGAGGAATGGATGGCGCTGTTCGCAGGCCAGGTGCCAGCCGCGCCGGTCTATGACGTGGCGCAGGCGCTCGACAATGAATTCGCCCATGAGCGCGGCCGCATCGTCGAGTTTCACCACCCCGAGCATGGGCCTATTAAGGGGATCGCATCGCCCGTCGATCCCGCCGGAACGCCGCTGCCGACGCAGGCGGCACCGACGCTCGGCCAGGACACCGACGATATCCTTTCCGGCCTGCACTATTCGGCTCAGTCCATCGCCGCGTTGCGCGCCCGCAACGTCGTGCGGTAATGCGGGGCGGCCGACCGTCCCGCTCTCGCGCCGAGGTCCGACGATGACAATCATTCCGCCGCAGCCGCGCTACCGTCAACTCGCGCAAGCGCTCGTCAACGACATCCGTGCCGGCCGGTACGCAGTTGGCAGCATGCTGCCGACCGAGCACATGCTCTGCGAGCAGTTCGGCGCCAGCCGCTTCACAGTGCGGGAGGCGGTAAAGCAGCTCGTCGAGATGGGGCTCGTTAGCCGGCAGGCCGGCGTTGGTACGCGCGTCATGAGCGCGCAGGCGCAGACGGGCTACCGCCAGGTCATGGAAACGATCGAGGATCTTCAGCAATACACCGCCGAAACGGAGCTCGAGATCCTCAAGACCGATACCGTCGATCTGCCGGAGCGACGACCGGAGTTCCAGCGCGTGCGCCCGCGCCAGGGGTGGCTGCGCATCGAAGCGCTTCGACGCGTCCTCAACCGTCGTTTGCCGCCGATCTGCTTCACCGAAATCTACCTGCATCCTGCGTTCCATTCGGTCCGTTATCTCGGCGGCCGAGTGAGCGTCCCGGTTTATATGCATATCGAGCAACAGTTCGGGGAACATATTGCCGAAGTGCAGCAGCAGATCCGTGCCACGATGCTAACGCCCCGGCTTACCCAGCTTCTCAAGGCAAAAGCCGATTTGCCGGCGCTGTGGGTTTGCCGCACCTATTCCAATCCACGCGGCGAGGCCATCGAGATCGCCATGAGCACGCATCCGGCCGACCGCTTCAGTTACTCCCAGACATTCCGACGCGATTAGATCACGATGATTTTGGATCGAATCGATCCAAAATCATGAACGTGATCG
>JBDHSU010000064.1:0-22500 GCA_039808325.1 Variibacter sp.
CCCCGCCGTCGCGCCCGCCTCGATCGCGACAAGAAGCCCGTCGGCGAAAGGAAAGAACGCGTCCGACGCGACCACCGAGCCCTTGGTCAACGGCGCCGCGGCGCCCGCTTCACGCGCGGCGTCCTGCGCCTTGCGCGCGGCGATGCGCGCGGAATCGACGCGGCTCATCTGCCCGGCGCCGATGCCGACCGTCGCGCGATCCTTCGCATAGACGATGGTGTTCGACTTCACGTGCTTCGCGACGCGGAAGGCGAAACGCAGGTCCGCGAGCTCGGCGTCGGTCGGCGCGCGCGCGGTGACGACCTTCAGCGCCATGTCGTCGACGACGGCGTTGTCGCGCGATTGCGCCAGCATGCCGCCCGCCACCGACTTGAACGTCAGGCCCGCGGCGCGCGGATCGGGCAAGCCGCCGGCGAGCAGCAAGCGCAAGTTCTTTTTCGCGGCGACGATCTTGATCGCGTCCTCGCTCGCGTCCGGCGCGATGATCACTTCCGTGAAGATCTCCGTGATGGCGCGCGCGGCCTCCGCATCGAGCGGACGGTTGAGCGCGACGATGCCGCCGAACGCCGACGTGGAATCGCAAGCGAGCGCCTTCCTGTAAGCGTCGACGAGCGACGGCCCCTCCGCCACGCCGCAGGGGTTCGCGTGCTTGACGATGACGCACGCCGCCGTGCGCGCCGGGTCGAACTCGGCGATGCATTCGTAAGCGGCATCGGTATCGTTGATGTTGTTGTAGGAGAGCTGCTTGCCTTGCAATTGCCGCGCGGTCGCGACGCCGGGGCGCACGTCCGGCGCGCGGTAGAACGCGGCGTGCTGATGCGGGTTCTCACCGTAGCGCAGCGCCTCCGCGAGCTTGCCGCCGAAGCTGCGCCAGGCCGGCGCGTTGTCGCCGAGCGTCGCGGCGAACCAGTTGGAGATCGCCGCGTCATAAGCCGCCGTGCGGGCATACGCCTTCGCCGCGAGCTTGCGGCGCAGTTCCAAGGTCGTGGCGCCGTTGTTGGCGGCAAGCTCGTCGAGCACCGCCTTGTAATCCTCGCCGTCGACGACAACCGCGACGTCGCCATGGTTCTTCGCGGCCGCGCGGATCATCGCCGGGCCGCCGATGTCGATGTTCTCGATGCAGTCGTCGTAGGCCGCGCCTTTCGCGACCGTCGCCTCGAACGGATAGAGATTGACGACGAGGAGGTCGATCGGCGCGATGCCGTGCGCCGCCATCGCCGCCGCGTGCGCCTTGTCGTCGCGGATCGCGAGCAGCCCGCCATGCACCTTCGGGTGCAGCGTCTTGACGCGCCCGTCCATCATCTCGGGAAAGCCGGTCAGCGCCGACACGTCGGTGACCGCGAGACCGGCATCGGCCAGCGCCTTCGCGGTGCCGCCGGTGGAGACGAGATCGACGCCGTGGCGCGCCAATGCCGTGGCGAAATCGACAAGGCCCGACTTGTCGGACACGGAGATGAGCGCCCGCGTGACGCGGCGGAGGGAGGAGGACATGAAACAAAACCTGCGACGTGACCAAGCCAATTAGACCGGCCCGTCACTCTGAGGCGCGAGCCGACGACGACGGCGAGCCTCGAAGGACGACGGGGAAGTCCGCGGGCACGACACTTCGAGTAATCGGCCGCGCCAGTCAAGAACCGCGAAATCTCGGACAAAAAGCCGAATCACAACGGCAGTTCCGGCTCCTCCGCCGGACGGCTTTCGGCGCCGCCCTTGGTCGGATCGGCATGCACGAAACTCCAGGCGATGTCGGGGCTGCGGCGGGCCAGGGCGTAAATGACGATCTGCAGCGTCCGGCGCGGGCCGTCGCCGCCGGACAGGTAGACGCTCTCTTCGAGCTTCACCTCGGCGTCGTGCGATTCGAACAGCCACACCTCGCGGTTGGGCAGCATCAGCATGACGCCATGGCGATGCGTCAGCCGGTTGGCGCGCACCGCGGGATGCAGGTGGAACCGCACGGCGAAACGGTCCGGCGCGTTGCGCGGCAGATCGTGGCCGTGCCACGGCAGGATGCGATCCTCGCCGTCCAGCCGCCGGCCGTCATGCGAGAGCGTCAGGCGGCGCTGATGCACCACGCTGAACGGCGCCGCATAGCCGTCATGCGAGGCCAGCAGCGTGACGCCCTCCTCGTCGTCCTCGCGCTGCACCGGGACGTTCTCCGGCCCGGCGACAATGGTCGCGCCGACGAGCCGCCGCATCGAGCCCGCGCCGACGAAACGGCAGGACGACGCGTCGTCGACCGTTACCGTCGAGTGCGCCGGCGTGGTGCGCGACAGGTGCCGCCAGCTATCGCGCGAAACGCCCGGCAGCCCGCAATTGACCACGATGCGGTGGCGCTTGGCGGAGAACTCGAAGGACAGGCAGCCGGCATGCGCCTCATGGCTGACGGAGAACGGCGGCGGCTTGCCGGTATCGATCAGCAGCACGGCACCCTTGGCATCGAGCCGCTGATAACCGGAATGCGTCGCGCTCGCGACCGGCTTGCCGCGCGCGTCGTCATAGGCCGCGACGGTGGCGAGCAGGTCCGGCGGCGTCGGTCCCATGCCGTTGAAGTTGGCGAATCCGCCGTCGCCGTGCCGGAAGAAGCGCAGCATCGGCATCATCCGGTCGATGGCGTTGATGAGCGCGACCGGCGGCACGACGTTGCGTGCCCCGAACGCCTGTCGCAGCGGCAGCAGGTCGAGCAGAAGCTCGATCAGGGCTTCCGGGTTGCGGCTGATGTGGCCGCCGTCCGGCAGGATCTGGCGCTGCAACTCGTCGATCAGGCGTCGCCCGGCCGGGCGCAACAGCCGCGCCTGCCCCGCCATGCACAGCGCCGCGTAGTTGAGGGCGATCAGCCCCTCCAGGAGCTGCAACCCGTCGCGCAGCGTGCCGATCGCGCCGCGCAGATAGCGCACCTGCCGCGTCAGGCTGCGCATGAAGCGGCGGTAGAAGCGCACATCCGCGTCGTGCAGCAGGAATGGCGCATGCGTGAGCCAGGTGATGACGCGGCGAGAGAGCACCTCCGGCTTCCAGGCGACCGGGTGCCAGGCGCCCTGCAGGGTGATCCACTCGTCGATCAGGGCGCGGGCATTGGCGCGCGTGATCGCCGAATCGGCCGCGCGCAGGTGGCGCAGCCAGCCGAACTCGACCAGCGCCTCCGCCCATTCCGTGGAGGGCGCGGCCAGCTCGAACGGCGAGCGCCCGTCGCAAATCACCACCTTGCCGGCGAAAGCGAAGCGCCCGCCATAGATCTCGCTGGCGCGGGTGGGGTCGGCCGTGCGCAGGTCCTGCGGCGCGATCAACAGCCGATCCGACCGCCCCGACGCGAAGCGCCAGCGCAGCAACGGATGCACGCTGAGCCGGCTGGCCAGGCGGCGCGCGCCTCGGCTCAGCACGAACATCGAGAGTCTGGTGCGTTCCGCGAGCAGTCCGCGGGACATGCTGCCTCTTGGCTGTCGCGGGCGTCCCGGATTGGACCCGCGCCGGCAAGATACCGAAGCCCGCAACAGCGGCCAACCGGAGAACGCTCGCCGAAGACTCCCGACGCGCGAAAGAATCAAGTCCGGATCAACCGGGCGGCGAAGAAACCGTCGAGTCCGGCCCGTTGCGGGTCGGCGTCGGGAAGATGACACGGCAGGGTCCGTAGGTCGCCGTCGGCGTTCACCATGTCCGATTGGCCGAAAACCTCATCCGGCGTCACCGGCTGGCGGCGGACATGCGGGTTGCGCGCGAGCAGCGCGGCGATCTGCGCCTCCCCCTCCTCCGGTTCGAGCGAGCAGGTGCAGTAGACGATGCGGCCGCCGGGCTTGGTCAGCGCGACGGCCTTGTCGAGCAGCCGGCTCTGCAGGGCGGTCAACGGCGCCAAATCGCTCTCGCGTTTGAGCAGAGCGATGTCGGGGTGGCGGCGGATGGTGCCGGTAGCGAGGCACGGCGCATCGAGCAGCACGGCGTCGAAGGGACCGGCCTGCCACTGCGTGGCGTCGGCGGCCGCAACCTCGGCGCGCAAGCCGAGCCGGGCGAGGTTGGTGACAAGCCGGGACAGGCGCGGCGACGAACGATCGACGGCGGTGACCGAGGCGCCGGCCGCGGCGAGTTGCGCCGTCTTGCCGCCGGGCGCGGCGCAAAGGTCGGCGACGGTCGAACCGTTGACCTCGCCGAGCAAGCGTACGGGCAGCGCCGCCGCCGCGTCCTGCACCCACCATGCCCCCTCGGCGTAGCCGGGAAGCCGCGACACCGGCCCGGACATCGTGGTGCGCACGGTGCCGGTCGGCAGGACGTGCCCGCGCAGCCGCGCCGCCCAGCTTTCAGCGTCGGTTTTTACGGAGATGTCGAGCGGTGGCGGATAAGCGAGCGCCGCGGCCACCGCATGCGCGCGATCGTCGCCGTAATGCGCGCGCCAGCGCGTCATCAGCCAGTCCGGCGTATCGAGTGTCGCCGTGTCGAGGCTTTCGAGCGTCTCGCGTCCTTCGCGCGCCACCCGCCGCAACACCGCGTTGACGAGCGCCGGATAATGCGCGGCGCGCCGGTCCGCCTGCGCCAGGCGCACGCCGAGATCGACAGCCGCATGGTCGGGCACGTCGAGCCAGAGGATTTGCGCCGCGCCGAGCAAGAGGATGGTTTCGACCCGTCCGGCGTCGGCGGGAAAACCGTTGGCGAGATAGGTCAGCAGCAGGTGCCGCAACGTTCCGAGCCGGCGCAGCACCGTCGCCACCAGCATGCGCGTCAAGGCGCGGTCGCGATCGGGCAGCGCCGGCAGCCCGGGATTGCCGTGCGCGCCGTCGAGCTGATCGTCGAGCGTGCGCCGCTGGCGCGTGACGCCTTCGATGATTTCGGCCGCAATCCGCCGCGCAGCAAGGCCCGGGACTTCGGTCTGCAATGCCTTGCGCGGCCGTATCATCCGCCGGACGCTCTGTACCTGAGGGGGAAGGTCGATCGAAACGAAGCGGCACCCTACCGTCGCGATGCGGCGACAATGTGCTCTTGCTCTTGTCATTCCGGACGGCGCATAGCGCCGATCCGGAATCCATAGGCCGGAACCGTCATTTCATCGCAAGGCGGGGATCATGCAGTCCGGGTTCGCCGTCTTACGCCGCCGCCCCGCAATGACGCGTCATCCCCACGGGCCGCGCGAGGCGGCGCCGCCCCAAGGCCCCCGAGGTGCCGACCCCTGCGCGCCGCGCGCCGGCGCCGCCTGCGGCTGCGCAAAGCCGCCGCCGGTCGCGCCCATGGCGCGCGCGAGATCCTGCAACGCCGCGATGCGGTTCTCCGTCGCCGGATGCGTCGAGAACAGGTTGTCCATCCGGTGCCCGGAGAGCGGATTGACGATGAACATGTGCGCCGTCGCCGGATTGCGCTCGGCACTGTCGTTCTCGATGTGATGCGACGCGTCGGAGATGCGCGCCAGCGCCGAGGCGAGCGATAGCGGCGCGCCGCTGATCGCCGCGCCCTCGCGGTCGGCCGCGTATTCGCGCGTGCGGCTGATCGCCATCTGCACCAGCATCGCGGCAAGCGGCGCCAGGATCACCATGGCGATCGTGCCGATGACGCCCATGCCGTTGCTGTTGTTGCGGTTGCCGCCGGCGAACATGCCGAACTGCGCGATCATCGAGATCGCGCCGGCGATCGTCGCGGTGATCGTCATGATCAACGTGTCGTGGTTCTTGATATGCGCAAGCTCATGCGCGACGACGCCGGCGACTTCCTCGCGCGACAGCGTGTTGAGCAGGCCGCTCGTCACCGCGACCGCCGCGTGCTGCGGATTGCGGCCGGTCGCGAACGCGTTCGGCTGCGGGTTGTCCATCAGATAGACCTTCGGCATCGGCAGGTTCGCGCGCCGGGCGAGCTCCGCGACCATGGCGTAGAGGTCCGGCGCGGCGCGCGCGTCGACCTCCTGCGCCCCGTGCATCGAGAGCACCATCCGATCGGAATTCCAATAGCTGAAAAGGTTCATGCCGGCGGCGACGACGAGCGCGATCAGCATGCCGCTCTGCCCGCCGATCAGGAACCCGACGACCATGAACAGGGCGGTCAGCCCCGCCAGCAGGATGGCCGTGCGAAAGTAGTTCATTCCTCTCTCCCTTCGCGGCCGCGCCCTGAGCCGAAAGACTCCGCGGCCGCTATCGCGCGGGTAGATGGGGATGAACCGGTATTCCGCTCAAGGGATTGCGGCGCTGCGCCGCAACGGCTTTCACCCTGGCCCTCCCCAAGCAGGGAGCGCGGGAAGACGCGGATGCCCGGCACAAGGCCGGGCATGATGCGCCGGAGAGCCGACTACTGCACCACGACGGTCGTGCCGACGCTGACGCGCTGATAGAGGTCGAGCACGTCGGCGTTGTACATGCGGATGCAGCCGTAGGAGACGAAGCCGCCGACCGAGCGCGGCACGTTGGTGCCGTGGATGGCGTAGGTGCCGCCGGACAGCGTCAGCGCCGCCTCGCCCATCGGATTGCGCGGCGAGCCGCCGGGAATGAGATTCGGGATCGACGGATGGTCCCGCTTGACGTCCGCCGGCGGTGACCAGGCCGGACGGATGTATTTTCCGTCGATGCGCGTCTGGCCGGACCAGCGCTTGCCGGCCTTGCCGACACCGACCGGATAGCGGACCGCGCGGCCGTCGCCCATGATGTAATAAAGCCGACGCTCATTGGTGCGCACGACGATCGTCCCGGCGGCCGCGTCGCCGCGGAACGCCACGATTTCGCGCGCTTGCGCCGCCGGCGCCGCGAAAGCGCAGGCGGAAATGACGACGGCCGCGCAGGCGGCCGGAACCAGAAGTGTACGCATGGCTATCAAACCCTCGCGGACAAGAGGCTGTGCCTTGGCGGCAACGGCGTCTCGATGAACCTCAGCGAAGGCGGACAATAATCCAACGCGCACAGCGCGGCAGCGATGAACTGCGGGTAACCTAAACCGGTAATAAAAATGCCACGCGGTGTGGCGGCGCGGCCACGCGGCTCAGCCGGCACGGGGAATAACGACGCCGAACCGCGAACCGCGCCCCACCGCGGACTTCAGGTAGAGGCCGTGACCGAGCAGATCGGCCGTGCGCTTGACGATCGACAGGCCGAGGCCCAGCCCCTCGCTGTCCGGGCCGAGTTGACGGAACGCCTCGAAGACGGCATCGCGCTCGGCCTCTGGGATGCCGGGACCGCTATCCGCCACCTCGATGGCGATCGAATTTCCGTGCCGCCGGCAGCCGATGACGACGCGGCCGTTTCGCGAATATTTGATCGCATTGCCGATGAGATTGCCGAGGATGGTGCGCAGCATCACCGGATCGCTGACGACGCGCACCGAGCTTGGCACGAACCGCAGCGAAACGCCGCGACGCTCCGCATGCTGCCGCCACCCGGCAATCAGCGGCACGAGCAGGTCGTCGACGGCCAGCGGCGCCGGCCGCGGCAGCTCGGACACTTCGTCGAGGTCAGAGGCCTCCGCCAGGCGATCGAGATCGGTCGACAGCCGGTCGGCGGCCTCCAGCGCCTGGCCGAGCCACTGGCGCTGCTTCTCGTCGGCGATCACCCGGCGCACGCGCTCGACGCTCATGGTTATCACCTGCAGCGGCTGCTTCAGGTCGTGTCCGGCAACCGCCATCAGTCGCGAGCGATGCCGCTGCAGCCGGTCGGCGATCGACAAGGCGCGGCGCAGCTCGAGCTGCGTCATGGTCTGGCGCGCCAGGGCGACCAGCGCCGCGCGCTGCTCGTCGTTCAACTGGCGCGGTACGGTATCGAGGACGCAGACGGTGCCGAGCGCCAGCCCGTCCGGCGTCTTCAACTGAGCGCCCGCATAGAAGCGCAGATGCGGCTCGCCGCAGACCAGTGGATTGAGCTTGAAGCGCATATCGGCCGACAGGTCCGGCACCTCAAGCAGATCCGGCTGCAGCAGCGCGTGCGCGCAGACGGATAGGTCGCGCGGCGTCTCGTGCAAATCACCGGCCCCGACCGTCGACTTGAACCATTGGCGCCCGTCGCCGACGAAGCTGATGAGCGCGGTCGGCACGCCGCAGACCGCCGCCGCGATGCGCGTGATGTCGTCGAACGCCGCCTCGGCCGGTGTATCGAGAACGCCATAGGAGCGCAGCGCGGCGAGGCGTTGCGTTTCGTTGGGTGGAAGCGGTGCCTCGTAGGGCTTCACACGGCGTCAACTCGGTTTGGAAAGAGGGAGCGCCACGCTAGCACCGCGCGCAACGGTAGCCAAACGCCACCGTGGGACCGCGCGCTTGGCGCCGGCGGAGCGTGCCGCGCCGCCGGCATGCAGCCGCCGCAGCTACTTCTTGTTCTGGCGATTGCCGATGAGGTCGTCCACCACGGTGGGGTCGGCGAGCGTCGAGGTGTCGCCGAGATTGCCGAAGTCGTCCTCCGCGATCTTGCGCAGGATGCGGCGCATGATCTTGCCGGATCGCGTCTTCGGCAGGCCGGGCGCGAACTGCAGCTTCTCCGGAGAGGCGAATGCGCCGATCTCCTGCCGGACCCATTGCACAAGCTCCTTGTGCAATTCCGGGGTCGGCGTCTCGCCCGCCATCAAGGTCACGTAGGCGTAGATCGCCTGCCCCTTGATGTCGTGCGGATAGCCGACGACCGCGGCCTCCGAGACTTTCGGGTGCGCCACCAGCGCGCTCTCGATCTCGGCCGTGCCCATGCGGTGGCCGGAGACGTTGATGACGTCGTCGACGCGGCCGGTGA
Organism: Variibacter sp.; assembly: GCA_039808325.1. Taxonomy (GTDB): domain Bacteria; phylum Pseudomonadota; class Alphaproteobacteria; order Rhizobiales; family Xanthobacteraceae; genus JAFKKS01. The sequence goes on from JBDHSU010000064.1 coordinate 8,661, forward strand.
TCCAATAATAGCCGTCGGCGTCGCGGCGGCAGCCGTCACCGGTGAAGTACTTGCCGGGGAACGTCTTGAAGTAGGTGTCGATGAAACGCTGGTGGTCGCCGTAGACGGTGCGCATCTGTCCCGGCCACGAATCGACGAGGCAGAGATTGCCGCTGCATTCGCCTTCGAGCACCTTGCCGTCGCCGTCGACGACCGCTGGCTGCACGCCGAAGAACGGCAGCGTCGCCGAGCCGGGCTTGAGCTTGGTCGCGCCGGGCAGCGGCGAGATCAGCGCGCCGCCGGTCTCCGTCTGCCACCAGGTGTCGATCACCGGGCAGCGGCCGTCGCCGACGACGCGGTGATACCATTCCCACGCTTCCGGATTGATCGGCTCGCCGACCGAGCCGAGCAGCCGCAGCGATTGGCGTGACGTCTTCTTCACCGGCTCGTCGCCCGCCTGCATCAGCGCACGGATCGCCGTCGGCGCGGTGTAGAAGATGTTGACCTTGTGCTTGTCGATCACTTCCCAGAAGCGCGACATCGTCGGATAGTTCGGCACGCCTTCGAACATCAGCGAAATGGCGCCGTTCGCGAGCGGGCCATAGACGATATACGAATGGCCCGTCACCCAGCCGACGTCCGCCGTGCACCAGTAGACGTCACCGTCGTGGTAGTCGAAGCAGTATTGGTGCGTCATCGACACGAAGACGAGATAGCCGGCGGTCGTGTGCAGCACGCCCTTCGGCTTCCCGGTGGAGCCGGATGTGTAGAGGATGAACAGCGGATCCTCCGCGTTCATGGGCTCGCAGGGGCATTCGTTCGTCACCACCGCCGCGGCCTCGTGATAATAAACGTCGCGCGCGGGGTCCATGTCGACCTTGGCGCCGGTGCGCTTCACCACCACCACGAAATCGACACCGCCGACTTTCGAGATCGCGGCGTCGACATTGGCCTTGAGCGGAATCTTGCGGCCGCCCCGAAGGCCTTCGTCGGCGGTGATGATCATCTTCGACTGGCAGTCTTCGATGCGGCTCGCGAGGCTGTCCGGCGAGAAGCCGCCGAACACCACCGAATGGATCGCGCCGAGCCGCGCACAGGCGAGCATCGCATACGCCGCCTCCGGGATCATCGGCATGTAGATGGTGACGCGATCGCCCTTCTTCACGTTCCGGTTGCGCAGGATGTTGGCCATCTTGCACACCTCGTCGTGAAGCTCACGATAGGTGATGTGCTTCGACTCCGATGGATCGTCGCCTTCCCAGATGATCGCGGTCTGGTCGCCGCGCGTTTCGAGATGCCGGTCGATGCAGTTGTAGGCGACGTTAGTGACGCCGTCCTCGAACCACTTGATCGAAACGTCGCCGGAATACGTCGTGTTCTTGACCTTGGTGAATGGCGTCGTCCAGTCGATGCGCTTGCCGTGCTCCGCCCAGAATCCCGCCGGGTCCTTGACCGAGCGCGCATACATCTCCTTGTACTTGGCGGCGTCGACATAAGCGCGCTTCGCCCAGTCGGCGGGCACATCGTAGATCTTTTCGGACATCGCATTCCTCCAACGCAACGTGCGCGCCCCCGGCGGGGCGCCGTTGTTGGCAGGCATTATGCGGACCCGGCGAGGGCGGGACAAGGTGAGACGGTTTAGACCTTCGCCGTATCGTTATGGCGCGCCGAAAACGGCGGCGAGTTTCTGCATGCGCGCCTTGATTTCCGGCGCGGCCATCGTGTCCGCGGCCTCGGCGAAGGCCGCGCGCAGCCCCTGGGATTCCTCGGCGCCCAGGAACTTCACCGCCTTCGGCGCCATGGCCTCGAGCACCTGGAGCCGGCTTCGGCGCCAGTCGTCTGTCTGCGCCGGCAACTGCAGCGTGCTGACGGCCCCGCCGATGGTCTGCGCGGTGCCGGACCGGATCTTGGCGATGCCGCTTCTCACGTTGGCGTTGTCGAGCTGCGCGCGGCTGGCGGCGCGGATGAACACCTGCACGGTGTCGATGATCGCCATCTGCAGCTTGATCTGCGTGTCGAGATAGCGGCCGACTTCCGGCGCGAACGTCACCGTGTTGCCGTCGACCTTGGCCATCATCTCCGGCGTCTGCGGCAGCGCGCCGATCTCCTTCACGCCGGTGCCCGCCAGCATGTAGACGAGGCCGATCTTCAGAACCGACATGTTCCAGGCATTGACGTTCTGCAATTCGGCCATCGGCTGCGCGCCGTCCTTTTCGAGCACGGCCGTATCGAAGACCGTGTCGAGAAGCGCCTTCACCGCCGCATCCGTCTGTCGCGGCACCTTGCCGGTTTTTTCCGAGTCGGCAGCCAGCGCAACGAAAGCGTCGGCAGCCTTTGTGACCGCGGCGATCTTCGCGGGGTCGAGCGCGAACGCGCCCGCATTGGACATCAGCAGAGCGAACAGAGCGACGACGATGGCGCGACGCATGGAGCCCCCCTCGCATGGCAAACGACCGCCGGCATCTTGTTCCGCCCCGCCTCCGGGAACAAGAGGGAACACGCCGCAAACGGCTCCCCTTTAAGGAGCGGCGCGCCTGGCCTTACGGCGGGTTGAGCCGCCAGACCGCCGTTCGCTTGATGTCGTTGTCTTCGAGCTCCCGCGTCACCGGCACGCCGTAGTCGGCGAGTTTTCCAAGCCGCGCCGCCGGGAAATAGCTGCGCCCTGGATCGCCGGCGAGGACGGCCGCGCCGAGCGCCGCATGCCGGTCGAGCCAGGCGAGGACACGCGCCGCCGTCGTCTGCTCGTAGAAAAGGTCGCCGACGAGGATCGTGTCGTAGCGGGCGGTCGCCGCCGGGTCGTCGAGCAGATCGCGCACGAGGACCTCGACATAAACGTCGTTCGCCGCCGCGTTGAGCGCGATCGCGGCCGCCGCGAAGGCGTCGATCTCCGCGGCGACGACAGGCACGGCGCCCGCCTTCGCCGCGGCAATGGCGACGAGGCCGGAGCCGGAGCCGAGATCGAGCACGCGGCGGCCCCGCACCAGCTCCGGATGGTCGAGAAGATGACGCGCGAGCGCCTGCCCGCCCGCCCAGGCGAAGGCCCAGAACGGCGGCGGCAGGCCCATCGCGCCAAGCTCCTCCTCCGTCTTCTGCCACAGCGGCACCGCCTCGTCGGCAAGATGAAGCAGGATTTCCGGCACATGCGCGACCGCCCGCAGACGTGTCTCGGCGCGGATGAAGGCGGCGCGATCGAGCGCGGAAGCAGGAGCGGCCTCAGTCACGGATTTGCCCCTCGCCCGCTGAAGCGGCGGGCGTGATGGATGTCCGGCCCGCCGCCTCGCTTCCACGACGAGAACTTGCACGCTGGGGTGGCGAGTAAAGACACGCCGAACGAAGAAAAGGCCGACCGCGAACGCGGCCGGCCTCTTTTATTGAACCGAGAACTGCGAGATCAGTAGTTGCACCACACGCGGGCGCTGGTCCACGGATGGTGGCAGATGCCGGGCCCGATCCAGGGGAACCAGATACCGCCGCGCCAGCCGCCACGGCCTCGACCGCCGCCGCGACCCATGCCACGGCCGCCGCGTCCCCGCGACATGCCGCCACCACGACCGCCACGGCCACCGCCGCGCGCGCCACCACCGCCTCGGCCGCCGCGGGCCATGCCGCCACCGCCGCCGCGACCGCCGCCGCGACCACCGTTTTTCGCCAGCGCGTCAGTCGACGTACTGATGGCAAAGCCGGTGATCGCGATCATGGCAAGGCAATACATTCCGAGCATGGCCGCTACGGAAAAGCAGCGCTTCAGCAAAGAACGCTTGGCGCTCACGTTTGCTCTCATTCGACACCTCCGCCTTCGTTAGGCTCCGGCAAAAGAGGCCCGGAGAAGCCGGCCGCAGACGTTTATCGCAACCTCAGTATCGATCGCGCACTCGCGCGCGGCACTGCCGGTATGGTAGAACCACGCCATGACGTCGTCAAGTAACCGGCCATCGGAACGTTTCGGCGCGCCACCCTCAGCGGCTTGCGAGCACTTTGTCGTAAACTTTATCGGGCGTCTCCTGCACCGAGAAGGTCACCGGCTTTCCGTCGGCGTCGATGATCGTGGTGCGCAAGCGGGCGCCATCGCCCTTCTCCCATTTGTGCGGCTCGAACGATACGATCTGATCGAGATTGACGTAGACCGTCTGTCCGCTCGTCTCCGTCAGCTTGATGATCCAAGCCATCGCTGGTCCTTCCAAGGATTGCGGGGGCTCCTCCTTAAGGCTCCGCGCCGCGTTCGAAAAGCGGCTGCATGCCCTCGCGGCCGCTTTTTGCCGCCGTCAGGCGGCCTGGCGCATGATCCCGAGAAGTGGAAACCGGTTTTCGGAAAAGATCATGCTCGACCAAAACGATAACGACGAGTCTGATTCAATGCCGTTGGATCGGATCCTAGCCGCCGGCCGTTTTCACACCTCGCCCGCCTTGCAACACGGGTTCATCACGGCGACGTCGCTTTGACGCGCACGCAACATCGAGAGTTCATGACCAAGCCCGCATACGTCCTCGGACTGAACACCTATGATCATGACGTCAGCGCCTGCCTGCTGCGCGACGGCGCCGTCGCCTATGCCATCGCCAAGGAGCGGATCACCCGGCGCAAGCACGCCCAGGGGTTTCACCGCGAGGTGATCGACTACGTTCTCGCCGCCGAGGGCATCACCTTCGCCGACGTCGATCTCGTGGTGCGCAACTGCTACATCTTGAAGGTCGAGGATCTGGAAACGCGCCTCGCCTATCAGGACATGCCGGCGTTCTTGAGCCCGGACGAGCGCGCGCTCGCCACCGGCGATCCGCTGTTCCGCTCCCGGTCCGACAAGGTCGTCACCATCTCGCACCATCTGGCGCACGCCTACAGCGCCTTCGCGCCCTGCCCGTTCGAGGAAGGCGCGGTGATGATCGTCGACGGCGTCGGCAGCTACAGCGCCGACGTCACCGAGCCTTATCCCGGCTCCGACAAGGCCAATCCGCTCGCGCGCGAATCGGAAAGCTACTACCGCTTCCGCGGCAACGAGATCGAGTGCCTGAAGAAGGTCTGGATGGAGCCCGCGCGCGGCGTGCTTAGCGAGGAGTTCTTCAACATGCCCGGGCTCGGCGCGCTCTACAGCCGCGCCTCCACTTACGTCTTCGGCGACTGGAACAAGTGCGGCGAACTCATGGGGCTCGCGCCCTATGGCCGGCCCGGTCGCATCAAATCGCTGATGCAGATGCAGAACGGCGAGTTGCACGTTCCCGAATGGTCCGCGGACTTCGATCGTCCATATCTCACGGACGGCGAGGACAAGTGGGAGGACAGCCCGGCGATGCCGCACTGGGAGGACCTCGCCTGGCGCGTGCAGGACGACACCGAGAACGTCCTGCTCGAGCGCGCGCGATGGCTGCGCGAGACGACCGGCGCGAGGAACCTCTGCATCGCCGGCGGCGTCGCGCTGAACTGCGTCGCCAACGGGCGCATCGCGCGCGAGGCGGGCTTCGACAAGGTGTGGATCCAGCCGGCGGCGGGCGACGACGGCATCGCCATCGGCTGCGCTTATTACGGCCGCTTGGCGCTGCAAAAGAAACCGCGCGACTTCGTGATGACGCATGCTTTCATCGGCAGGCCCTATTCCGACAAGGACGTCCACGACGTCACCGACAAGCGGCTGGTGAAGCTCGCCACGGTCGCCAAGCGAAGCGACGACATCTGCCGCGATACCGCGAAGGTGCTGGCCGACAAGCAGGTGGTCGGCTGGTTCCAGGGCGGCTCGGAGTTCGGCCCGCGCGCGCTCGGCAACCGCAGCATCATCGCCGACCCGCGCACGCCGGAAATGAAGGACCATCTCAATGCGCGCGTGAAATTCCGTCAGCCCTTCCGCCCCTTCGCGCCGATCGTGCTGGAGGAGCGCGCGCCGGAGATCTTCGAGGACAACCACGATTCGCCCTTCATGCTGATGGCCAAGCATGTGAAGCCGGAGTGGCGCGACAAGATTCCGGCGATCGTGCATGTCGACGGCACGGCGCGGGTCCAGACCGTCAACGCTCAGCAGAACGAACGGCTTTACCGTTTGCTCAAGGAATTCGACGCGCTGACCGGCGTGCCGGTGCTCCTGAACACATCTTTCAACGTCAAGGGCGAGCCGATCGTCGAGACGCCGCAGGACGCGCTCGAATGCTTCCTCGCCACCGGCATCGACTATCTCGCGATCCACGATCTGCTGATCTCGAAGAATTGGGCGCACCGCTTCCTTTCGCCGCTCGTGCGCACCTATTCCGATGTGGCGGTGATCGTGAAGACGGGCATGAAAGGGTAGAGCGGGGATGCGCCCGCCCGTCTCCTTCAACGGCGCGGGCGGGATGGCTTCGGTGCCTCGGCCCCGGCCTGCGTCGGCGCGATGACCCGCGACCTCGATACGGTCATGCAAGGTCTCGGACCCGCCGGAAACCTCCCGGTCGGCTGAGGCCGCCTCACGCCCGCCGGCTTTGCTGCACATGCGCGCGCGTGAGGAACGACCGGCGGTGGCAGCGCGGACAGAGCACGGCGAACTCGTCCGCCAGGTTTTCGACGTTCCTGACCGGGATGGTTTCGCCGCAATGCCGGCAGGCCACGAAGGAGAGGATCGACGGCTTGTCGTCCTCGTCACTCTTTCGCCGGCTCTTCCGCCGCAACGCTATCATCGGGAAACTCCGTGATCGTCGGGACGGCCGGCTTGGGCGTGAAGCCGTAGCGCGCCCGCGGATCGGACCCGTGCGCCGCGCGTCCGTAGCCGTATGTGCCGCGCACGTCGCCGGCGCCTTCCGTTGGCGGCTCCTCCGGCGGCAGCGGAATCTTCGGTAACGTCATCGTCGCTCTCCTTCGCATGCCAAAGCATGGCGGCGGGGCGCCGTTCCCATCCTCCCTCATCCAAACGCGTCAAGGTTACGGAGCAGCGACCGCAATCGCGACGGTCTTCGTAAAATGCGGCCGGTCAGCGCCGGCGCTTAGAGCATGATCCCGAAGTGGAAACCGTTTTCGGACAGGCAGGCCCTCAGGCTCGACCCGGGGGATCATGCTCAAGCGAAACGATGACGGCGAGGCTGATTCAATGCCGTTGGGTCAGCCCCTCGATCGCGATGACTTTGGATCGAATCGATCCAAAATCATGAACGTGATCGATTCTCATCACTTAGAGCGGGATGCGGGCGGAAAACCGCTCCACACTTTTCTTCATCCCGTCTAGTCGACGAACGGCGGCTTTTCTCCCGGCGGCAATTCGAAATTGAAGGCGCCGATCTGCATCGCCATCAGCGTGTAGTAGCCGGTGATGGCGACGAGCTCCACGAGGTCCTTCGGTCCGAGCACCTTGACGGCGTTCTCGTAAGTCTTCTGGCTGAGCTTGTAGCCGTCCATCAGCTCCATCACGACGTCGTAGAGCGCGATGTCGTCCTCACGAGTGAAATCCGGGCGCCGCTTGTCGGCCAACGCTTCGATGATCGGCTCCTCGATGCCGGCTTCCCGCGCGTAGGGCAGGTGGAGATGCCACTCGACCGGCGATTTCGCCGCGCGGCCCGTAATCAGGATCGCCAGCTCACGCTTGCGATAATCGAGGCAACGATGACGCATGAACGAGCCGAACTGCACGATCAGGCGCGCGAGTTCGGGACTGCGCATCCAGGTGAGATGCGTGATCGCGACACCGGTGCGCGGATGCGCCTCCTGAAATTCCTTGTAGATGGCGCGCTGCTCGTCGTTCATCTGGTCCTGAGTCAGGGGCGGCAGTCGTGACATCGTGAGCGGTCCTTGATTGAGGTTGCGGCCGCACGCGCGGAAAGCGCGGCGGCGAGGCGTGCGACGGAACGTTCCATACGCCCGGCAAGCGGTCAATCGCGCCGACGCAACGACAAGCGATCACCGGCGGGCGGTTCCGCGGTCCGTCGCGACATCCATCGAGCGCATCAGATCGAGCGCAGCGCCGCCCTGACCTTTTCCGGTTTGAACGGCACCGAGCGCACGCGCGCGCCGGTCGCATCGAAGATCGCGTTGGAAATGGCGGACGGGATCAGGGCGGCGGTCGGCTCTCCGGCACCCCATGGCTTTTCCGTCGGCCTGTCGATCAGTTCGATCACCAACTCCGGCAGTTCCGAGAACCGCAGGATCGGATAGCTCGCCCAATCGAGGCTCGTCACCATGCCGCGGTCGAAAGTGATTTCTTCCTTCATCGTGCGGCTGACGGTCTGGATGACGTTGCCCTCGATCTGCGCGCGAACGCCGTTCGGATTGATGATCTGCCCGCAGTCATGAACGACATAGACCTTCGGGACACGAACATCGCCGGAGGTACGGTCAACCTCCACGTCCGCCACCACGCCGACATACGTGCGCACAAGCTCGTATTTGACGTAAGAGACACCGCGCCCTGTCACCACGTTCCCCTTGATGTCCTTGCGGGGCGATGCACGCTTCTCCCACTTCGCGATTTTCGCAAGCCGGTCGAGCACCTCCAGCCCGCGCTTGTCGGCGGGGTCGGTATATTTGACGCGAAGCTCCAGCGGGTCGGCCTTCAGCGCCGCCGCGATTTCGTCGAGGAAGCTCTCGTTGGCGAACGTGTTCTGCATGCGCCCCGGCGTCCTGATCCAGGAGGGACGGAACGGCGTCGTTTCCAACCGGTGACAGACGGTCTTGATGTTCGGAAATTTATAGCCGATGGCGGAATCGTTCACGATGCCGCCCGGCGCCAGTTTACCGACGACAGGCCGATCGCTCAGGGTCGCGGCGACGAGATCGACCATCCCAGCCGCGCCCTGCGGAATGAAGAATTCGCTCTCCCAGGCTGTGACGTTCCCGGAGGCATCGATATTGGCTCGCAGATCGATCAGGGTCGGCGGCCCCTTCGGGTCCCAGCCGTGTTCGTCGGCGCGCGACCACTGCACCCGCACCGGCTTATCCATGATCTTCGCGAGCAACGTGGCATCGGCCGCGGCATCCTCATGCCCGTTGCGGCCGTAACAGCCGGCACCGTCGACATAGATGCAGCGCACGTCGGCGTCCGGCATCTTCATCATCATCGCCAACTGCTTGCGCAGGTTGTGCGTGGCCTGCGACGCCGACCAGCATGTCAGTTTGCCGTCCTTGAATTCGGCGACCGCGCAGGACGGCCCGATCGAGCCATGCGTGTGGATGGCGAAATCGTAGGTTGCCTTAATCTTTTTGCCGTCCGTCGCCATCGCCGCGGCGCTGTCGCCGATATTGCTGGTGACGTCGTCCGTCACGATCTTGGTCGAGCGCACATGCTCCCAGAGCTTGGCCTGGTCCGGCAGGGTCTCCGATTTCGACCATGTCGCCTTGAGCTCGCGCGCGGCACGCACCGCCGCCCATTCCGTCTCCGTCACGACGGCGAGGAAGTTTCCGTCGCGAACGACCTTGACGACGCCGGGAACGTCTTCGATCGAACTCTCATCGACGCTTTGCAGCGTCGCGCCGATCGCGGGCGGACGGATGACGCTTCCGTGCAGCATTCCCGGCACGCGGAAATCCTGCATGTAGGTGAACGTGCCGGTGAGTTTCTCGGGAATATCGCGGCGCGGGATCGGCTTGCCGACGATCTTGTAGTCGGCCGGATTTTTAGCCTGCGCCGCCGGATCGACCTTCAGCATGAAGCTCTTGCCGCCGATCAGCTCGGCGTAGGTCACGCGCCCGCCCCCGGATTTCGCCGTGATCACGCCTTCGGCAACGGCGAGATCGTCCTTGGCGGCGCCGAGCCGTTGCGCCGCCTGGTCGAGCAGCGCGCTCCGCGCCGTCGCGGCGGCCTGCCTGATCTGCATGCCCCCCATTTGGATCGTCTGGCTGCCGTAGGTCGGGCCCTGGTCGGGGGTGAGCGTCGTGTCGCCTTCGATGGTCGTGACGTTCGCGAGAGGCACATCGAGTTCTTCCGCGACGATCTGCTGGATACCGATGCGGATGCCGGTGCCGAGATCGACCTTGCCCGAGTAGACCGTCACCATCCCCTTGTCGTCGATGGCGAGAAACGTATCGACCTGATCGAGCGTGACGGGCTTGCCCGCGGCAGCCGCCTCCTGCGCGAACGCATCCGATCGGTTCGCAAGCGAGAAAGCCACGACCAGCGCGCCGGTGCCTTTCAGAATATCGCGGCGGGAAGGCTTGAGATGCACATTCATGACAGCCTCCTCAAGCGACGGCCGCGCGCTTGATCGCGCGCATGATGGCCGCATGGGTGCCGCAACGGCAGAGGTTCGGCTCCATGTGACGGCGGATTTCATCGTCCGTCGGATTCGGCTTCTTGTTCAGCAGAGCCTGCGCCTGCATCACCATGCCGGAGATGCAGTAGCCGCACTGCGCCGCCTCCTCGTCGATGAAAGCCTGTTGCAGCTTGTTCGGCTTGCCGCCTTCCATCAGTCCTTCAAGGGTGGTGACCGCGCGATCGCCGACAGCCGTGACCGGCAGCACGCAGGAGAAGGTCGCACGCCCGTCGACATGAACCATGCAGGCGCCGCACTGCCCGAGCCCACAGCCAAACCGCGGGCCGTGCAGCCCGAGATTGTCGCGCAGGACATACAGAAGCGGCGTCGAGGGATCGGCGACGTCGATTTCTTGCGACTTGCCATTGACGCGCAGCGAAACCTTCATGGCTGGGCTCCTTCCTGCCGGGCTTTGGCGATCTGCGACTTTACGTCGGTCCATTGCGGCTGGTCGGTGTAACGCGCACGGACATACTCGACGACCGATGCGATCTGCTCGTCCGTCAAGGTGCCCGCGAACGCCGGCATGTAAGGCCCTCCGTCCGTGCGGTAAGCCTCGATGCCGTGCATGACGACGCGAACGGCATTGGCCGATTCCGGCTGCCGGACGGCCGTGCTGTAAGCCAGCGAGACCGCTTGCGACGGCCCGACATCGTGCCGGTCGTTATGACACTTGGCGCAGGCGCCATTGTAGATCGCCACCACGTCGGCCGGCTGATCCGTCAGAACCTTGCCGCCGGCGGGAATCGCGGCCTTTGCCGCCTCGGTACCCGGCGAGAGGCTGGCGATGTAGGTCGCGATCGCGCGCACATCGTCCTGCGAGGCGCGGCCGAGATTTTTCGCCACATCGGCCATCGGCCCGGCGGCCGCGCCGTGCAGCTTGTGCCAACCGGTCGAAAGATATTCGGCGAGCTGATCCGCGGTCCATTTGTGGGCCGTCACGAGAGACGCGTTCAGCGCAGGCGCGTTCCACCCTTCCGCGGCGCCGCCGGCATAAGCGCTGTCCTTCTTCTCGCCGCCGAGCGCGTTGCGCGGCGTATGGCATGAGCCGCAATGGCCGAGTCCTTCGACCAGATAGCGTCCGCGATTCCATTCGGCGCTCTTGTTCGGGTCGGGATCGAGCGCATTCCGATGCAGGAACAGAAGTTTCCAGCCGGCGACGATGGGGCGGAAGTTGAACGGAAAATCCAGCTCGTTCGCGGGGACGATGTTGCGCACCGCCGGCTTGCTCATCAGGAAGGCGTAAAGCGCGCGGATGTCCTCGTCCGTCGCATGCGTGAAATGATCGTAGGGAAATGCGGGATAAAGCTGCCGGCCCTCGCGATCGACGCCGTCGCGCATGGCGCGCTTGAAGGCTTCCTCCGACCACGAACCGATGCCGGTGTCGACATCGGGCGTCAGATTGCTGGCGTAGATCGTGCCGAAAGGCGTCGGAACGGGACGGCCGCCGGCATAGGCGGGACCGTTCGCGGCGGTATGGCAGTCGGCACAGTTTCCGATCGCGGCAAGTTCAGCGCCGTGATCGATCGTTTTGCGATCCGTATTGACGGCGGCGTTCGCGGCGACCGGCGCTATGGCGGGACGCCATGCCAGTCCAAAACCGACCAGAAGAACCAAAATTCCCACAGCCGCCGCTGCGAGCAGAATACGGCGTAACGTCATTTACCTACCCCAAGGCATATCCAGGAAGTAGTCGCTGACGAACTTATAGGAGCTCTAAACAAATGGCCAGTTCGCAGCCATCAAAAGAGTTCGCACGCGATGTTCGCGAGCGCTTGCATCGTTTACGAAAGCTTGCGTTGCAAACGAAGAAGCGCCGTCACTTCGCGCGCCGGAAGCGGCTTGCGCGCGGGATCGTGCGTGCGGCGCGACGCATCGTTTCCGAGACTGCGTGCTGCAATGGTCAGCTATGCAAGCCCGGCGCCTCCTGGCCGGTGCGCGCGACATATTCGGTGTAGCCGCCACCATATTGGTGGACGCCATCCGGCGTCAGCTCCAGCACGCGGTTCGAGAGCGCGGAGAGGAAATGGCGGTCGTGCGACACGAACAGCATGGTGCCTTCGTAGTCGCTCAGCGCCGCGATCAGCATTTCCTTGGTCGCCATGTCCAGGTGGTTCGTCGGCTCGTCGAGCACGAGGAAGTTCGGAGGGTCGAACAGCATCATCGCCATCACCAGCCGCGCCTTTTCGCCGCCCGAGAGCACGCGGCATTTCTTCTCCACGTCGTCGCCCGAGAATCCGAAGCACCCGGCGAGCGAGCGCAGCGCGCCCTGGCTCGCCTGCGGGAACGCGTCCTCGAGCTGCTGGAACACCGTGCGCTCGCCGTCGAGCAGGTCCATGGCGTGCTGCGCGAAATAGCCCATCTTCACGCTGCCGCCGATCGCGACCGTGCCGTTGTCGGGCCCGGTCGCGCCCGCCACCAGCTTCAGGAGCGTCGATTTGCCGGCGCCGTTCACGCCCATGACGCACCAGCGCTCGCGCCGGCGCACGCTGAAATCCAAGCCCTCGTAGATCTTGCGGCTGCCGTATCCTTTGCCGACGCCCCTCAGGATCGCGACGTCCTCGCCCGAGCGCGGCGCGGCCGGAAACTCGAACGCCACGCTCTGGCGGCGCTTGGGCGGCTCGACCTTCTCGATCTTATCGAGCTTCTTCACCCGGCTCTGCACTTGCGCCGCGTGCGAGGCGCGCGCCTTGAACCGCTCGATGAACTTGATCTCCTTGGCGAGCATCGCCTGCTGGCGCTCGAACTGCGCCTGCTGCTGCTTCTCGGCCAACGCGCGCTGCTGCTCGTAGAATTCGTAATTGCCCGCATAGGCCGTGAGCGTCCCGCCGTCGATCTCGAGCACCTTGTCGACGATGCGGTTCATGAACTCGCGATCGTGCGAGGTCATCAGCAACGCGCCTTCGTAGCCTTGCAGGAAATGCTCCAGCCAGATGAGGCTTTCGAGGTCCAGATGATTGCTCGGCTCGTCGAGCAGCATGACGTCGGGACGCATCAGCAGGATGCGGGCGAGCGCGACGCGCATCTTCCAGCCGCCCGAGAGCTTGCCGACATCGCCGTCCATCATCTCCTGCGTGAACGACAGTCCGCTTAAGACCTCGCGCGCGCGGCCCTCCAGGGCATAGCCGTCGAGCTCCTCGAAACGGTGTTGCACCTCGCCATAGCTCTCGAGAATGCTGTCCATGTCGTCGGCGCGGTCCGGATCGGTCATCGCGGCTTCGAGCGCCTTGAGCTCGGCGGCGACTTCGGCCACCGCGCCGGCGCCGTCCATCACCGCGGCGACCGCGCTGGCGCCCGACATCTCGCCGACGTCCTGGCTGAAGTAGCCGATGGTGACGCCGCGATCGATCGCCACCTGCCCTTCGTCGGGAAGCTCCTCGCCGGTGATCAGCCGGAACAGCGTCGTCTTGCCGGAGCCGTTCGGCCCGACGAGCCCGACCTTCTCGCCTCGCTGCAGCGCCGCGGACGCTTCGATGAAGACGATCTGATGGCCGTTCTGCTTGCTGATGTTATCGAGACGGATCATGGGCTCGCGGAGGTCGACGGGTCCCGCTCGCTCCACAAGAAACGACGGCCGAAAATTCTTCCACTCGGATTAAGTACATGGCTGGTGCCGCAAGAGGGATTCGAACCCCCGACCCCGTCATTACGAATGACGTGCTCTACCAGC
>JBDHSU010000065.1:0-22241 GCA_039808325.1 Variibacter sp.
GCTGCAAGGACCGCAGCGTCCGCGCGCGTCTGATCGTCTTCCGCGAAGATCTCGAACTCACGCCCGGCGGCGCCGCCGGCGTCGTTGACTTCCTTCACGGCGATCTTGATCGCCTCGAGCATGCCTGGGCCGTAAACGCCGCCGGCTCCAGTGATCGAATTGAGCGCGCCGAGTTTGAAAGGGCGCGCGTTCTGCGCCCACGCGCCCTTTGCGCTCAACGACGCAGTGAGGCCTGCAACAAGTCCACCGAACTGGCGACGATTAAACCCGAATGATTCCACCATTATGCTCTCCTCTCTCGTTTTTTATGAATTCAGCGGCCGAACCCGCACCAGGACGACGCAACAAGACGACTGAAATCGCATCTGCTGGAAGTAATGAGTCGGCACTTCGCAACACCGTGGGCGAGACATCGCTAGCCCGCCGGCACCCGCTGCACGGCGCGCAACGCTCCGGCGCAACACGGTGGCACTCGCGCCGCGGTGCTCTTTTCGCAATGTTCCGAATTCGAGGCGGCCGACGGACGTCTCTTCAATTGATCTACATGCCCGACGCGCTCGGATAACGGCCGACGCGTCGTTCGTCTCGTTCAGGCGAACCTTGCGGCCAGCCTGAACCAAGCGATGGCAACGAAGGCGGACGGCGCACTGCATGAAGTCCCCTCCAGGACACAAAGGCCATAATTACGGATCACTAATTACGTGTCAACCGAGCGCCATGCCGGCACACCTCTTCCGGACGGCTCTACTCGCCCCGTCGGATAGTCAGCAGGCCGCCTTCATATTTTTTGTAATTATGTATTATTGGATACGCTGTGCAAACTCAAAGCGAAAGATCGGAGCATTTAATGGAGAACGACATCGCCGTGACGGTCGCGGACCGCGTCGCGGTCGTGACGATCAATCGGCCCACCAAACGCAACGCCCTTAATCTTGCGATGTGGAAACGGCTGCGCACGATTTATGCCGACCTCAGCGCTCAGGGCGAGGTACGCGTCATGGTCCTAGCGGGTGCGGGAGGGCATTTCTGCGCGGGCGCCGACATCTCCGAGTTCGACTCCGTCCGTGATGACGCCAAATCCGGACGAATTTACGAAGAAGAGGCCGAAGCCGCCGTGGTCGCCATTCGCGACTGGCCGGGACCAACTATCGCAGCCATTTCCGGCTATGCCATGGGCGGCGGCTGCGGTCTCGCCCTCGCCTGCGATCTCCGCGTCGGCGACGCCACCGCAAAGATGGGCATTCCGGCCGCACGTCTGGGCATCCTCTATGGGACGCTCGACTGCACGCTCCTCTACCGTCAGGTCGGGCTCGCGAACGCCAAGCGTGTTCTCTACGCGGCGCGGCCATTCACGGCCGACGAGTGCTCGCAAATCGGGCTTCTTGACATCACGGTGGAGACCGACGCGCTCACAGCCGCATGCAGTCTCGCAACCGACTTTGCGCACAATGCTCCACTTACGCTCCGGGGTTCGAAAATCATCCTTGACGCCTGCGCGAGTGGAACCGCCGAGGCGCGGCACGCAGAGATCCAAGATTTGATCGACGCAGCCGTCTCGAGTGCCGATTATGCAGAGGGACGTCGGGCATTTGCCGATAAGCGGCCGCCCAAGTTCATGGGCCGCTAACTAGCTTCTCCGCATCGAGGGGAAACCTCTACATCGCTTAAGCAGTTTTCCCGCGGCGGCGTTCCCAAACGCCGGCCTTCGGATGGCCTCGAATCCACGCGCGCCTTCTGGATCGTAGTATGCCTTGCGCGCAGGGATAGCCTCTTGGCCAATGAAATTGATCGCTTTGCCGAATTTCGTCGCGCGGCTGTTGAGCCAACGCTCATCCATGGGCGGCGAGTTCAGGAAACTCCGAGCGAATTTGCCCGAAAATCGCGTCGAGCGAAATCTGCGATTCTTTATTCTCGTCGACGCTTTCCTGTACGGTCCGGAACACGCGATGCTTGACGAAAAATCGCCAATTCACCGGTAGTTGGGACAGGAAGTCGGTCAACTGACCATAGCGCTCGCGCGTCCAGACCCGCTCGAAATTGACCCGATTGTCGCAATAAGAAAAGAATTCGCCGCCCGATGGCGGCTTGCGTGTCGATCGCATCCGCCTTGTGGCCGCCTCGTCGACGAGGAGGTCCGCCCCGATCTCGACGCCATAGGCGCTGCGGGCGTGCTCCCGACTGACAAATCCTCGGCGGACGTCGTCAACGACGAGTTCGACCGCGCGATCAAACGGATCGCCGTAACCTCCCCCGCCCGATCCTCTAAGGCTGATGATGTCGCCCGGCTCACAGGCAACGACGTCGCTGTTCATCAAATTAACCTCCTTGCCACATCCCGGATTCTTCAGGAACAAGGAGCGCGCACCCGCCTTGCCGCCACAAATTCCTGGCGACGAGAAGATCGAGCGATCCCGATTGCGCGCGGTGACGACCGAGTTTGGCGCGAAAAGCTGAAATTCCATAATCATCGCGAGGCCACCGCGATATCGTCCAGGACCTCCGGTGTCGCCGACGAGACCGTAACGCACGATCTTAATCGGCAATTCCGCTTCGTTGATTTCGACCGGCGTGTTGCGGACGAAAGAATGCGTCGAGCCGCAGCCTTCGCCACCATCAGCGGAAGCCGAACCACCGGCGCCGCCGCCGACGGGCCCGATCGAGGCCATGTACAGGCGGCCGCGGGCGTCCGCGGTTTTGACATTCATCAAACTTGGCACGCCGGCCGGATTTGCCGCGAGCCGCTCCGGCAGAGCCATCGAAAACGCGCTGAGGACGATGCCTTGGGTCATAATGCAAATTAAGCTGCGCATACCGACTGCGGCGGGCGGCACCGCGTTCATGACGCTCCCCTCCGGGAGGATCGCGCGGGCGACACGGGCCGTGCCGCAATTCAGAAACAGGTTGGGCTCGAGGGTGCTGAGCACCAGCATCAGGCCGACGGTCACGAGGGCATGCCGCTCATGCCCGCCGGTTGGCATATTAAGGGACGAGCTGAGTTGCGGATCGCTGCCGGTAAAATCCATGGTCAGCGAGTCGCCATGGATTTTCAGTGTAAGTGCGACGCGGCACGGATAGCCGCCGACCGAATCCTCGTCGGCAAAATCGGCGAAGAAATATTCTCCGTCGGGAATATCGGCCACGATCCGACGGGCTTGATGCTCGGCATAATCGAGCAGCTCACCCATGCCGGACTTGAACGTGTCGATGCCGAACCGTTCGATGATTTCGAGGATCTTACGCTCGCCGGTATTCACCGACGCGATCTGCGCATTGAGATCGCCCCAGTTCTGCGTCGGCGCGCGCACATTGGTGAGCATGATCTTGAGAGCATCCTGATTGAATTTCCCCCCTCTCATGATCTTCATGGGCGGAACGCGGATGCCTTCCTGATGCACCTCGGTCAAGCTGCGCGACAATGAGGCCGGCACGGCGCCGCCGACATCGGTGTTGTGGACGTGGCAGGCGGTAAAGCAGACAAGCTCACCATGATAAAAGACAGGTTTCCACACGTGTGTATCGGGCGCGTGCGTGGCCACGAATCCGCTGAACGGATCGCTGGTGAGACAGATGTCGCCTTCCTCATAGTTGTCGATCATCGGCAGCACCGGCCCATAATCCAGGCCGACGAACCAACTTGCGCCGATGCCTTTCGGCGAGGCGAAAGTCAGGCCGTCGGGAGTCAGGAGCTGACAGGTGAAGTCCTCGGTTTCCTTGACGAAAGTCGAATGCGCGGTGCGCAGCAGCGTGTAGGCCATGCTTTCGGCCGCAGCGCCGCAATAATCGGCGAGGACTTTAAGAAGGGCGCGATCGGTGCTCATATCTCGGCTCCCGGCGTAATCCGTAAATGTCCGTAAGGATCGATGCGGACCTGGAATCCGCTTGGAATGCAGGTGGTGCAGTCGTCCTGCGAGATCACGGCAGGCCCTGCAAACCGGTGGCCGGCGAGGAGCCGCTTGCGCTCATAGAACGGAATCCGTCGATATGCGCCGTCGAGCCAGACATCGATCATGTCCCCGATCTGAGGCTCGCCAGATGCGATCGGGAGCTTCGGAAGGTCGGGCTTTGGCGTCGCACCGCTGACGACCAGCCGCGCATTGATGATCTGGATCGCCGCGTTCGGATCGGAGTGACCGTAAACGCGGTGGTGCGTCTCGTGGAACGCAGCAGCGAATGTCGCAGCGTCCGCACTTTCGACCATGGCTTCGGTCAGTGGCGCTTCAAGTTCGAACGACTGGCCACGATAACGCATGTCAGCCGTGTAGGTGATGTTGCAGGGTCCATCGTAGCCTTGCTCGTCGCGTAACCACCGCATCGCGGACGCGCGCAGCTCGGCAAATACGACCTTCAACGTTTCCGCCGATTGCTTGTCGAGGCCGAGATAAACGGTCCTGATGAAATCGTTCTTGAGGTCGGCAATCAAACCACCGAGCGCGCTGAGCACGCCTGGAACGGTGGGAACGACCGTTTCCGCCATGCCGAGTTCACGCGCGAGGAAACAGCCGAGCAGCGGGCCGGCCCCGCCAAACGCAAGGAGCGCCATCGAACGCGGATCGACGCCGAACCGCGTCACCAGGCCGGTGATCTTCGAATACATGCCGGACACGGCGATTCTGATGATCGTCTCCGCGGTCTCCTCTGCCGACTTGCCGATGGTCATGGCGAGTTCTCCGATCGCCTCGCGCGCCTTGGCAACATCGACACGCACGGCGTTGTATCCGAGTTCGGCGTGACCGATCAGGCCGCAGACCGCGAACGCATCGGTGATCGTCGGGCGAACGCCGCCGCGGCCGAAGCAGGCGGGCCCGGGGTTGGAGCCAGCACTTTCCGGGCCGACATGCAGCACGCCGAAACTGTCAACCCACGCGATCGAGCCACCACCGTCGCCGATCGAAGTCACCGAAACCGACGGAATGAAGATTTGAAACTCACCGATATATTCGCCGACGCCATATTGCGGACGGCCATCGTTGATGAGCGCGACATCGGCGCTCGTGCCACCGATGTCGAGACTCATGCACTCCTTCAGGCCGCAGAGGCCCGCGACATAGCTCGCACCAATCACGCCGGACGCCGTGCCGGACAGGATCATCTGCACACAATCGGTCTTGCCCTGCTCGGCGGTCATGACACCGCCATTCGACTTGGCAACGCGAGCCTCGCTCGGAACGCCGGCGTCCTTGAGCGCCACCTGTAACGACGTGAGATAATGGGCGACGCGAGGTTGCACATAGCCGCCGATCGTCGCGGTGATGGTCCGCTCGTATTCTCGGATGATCGGCCATATCTCGTTCGAACAGAACACCGGCAGATCGGGATCGACGGATTTTACGATCTGCTTGATTTGCTGCTCATGCTTGGGATTTCGGTACGCGTGCAGCAATGAGACCACGACGCCTTCCGCACCCGCTGCTCTGGCGTCGGACAAGGCATTGCGTACGCTATTCTCGTCGAGATCAGTCTCGACGGCCCCATCGGCCCGCACGCGCTCACCAATCTGGAACACCATGTCGCGGGAGATCAGCGGCGTAGGACGTTTCGACAAAAGATCGAACATGTTCGGCTGACGCAACCGCGCCAGTTCCAGAACGTCGGCAAAATTGCGCGTGGTGAATAGCGCGAGCTTCAATCCCTTGCGCTGTATCACAGTATTAACGCCCACCGTGGTGCCGTGGGTGAAATATTCGATGTTCTCCGGCTCGATACCGTACCGCTCCTGTAGCGCGGCAATGCCAGCCAAGACTTCGGCGCCGGGCTGATCCGGCCGGGAGAAGACCTTGAGCGTTTGCACCTCGGCATTGCTTTCGTTGAGGATAGCGAAATCCGTGAACGAGCCGCCGATATCCACGCCGACGCGATATGCCATCGCGACCTCCTGCCACCAGAGCATTCTCGAGCGAAGTGGAAACCGGTTCGCGTCAAGAAAATGCGATCAAACAAAACCGAAGAACTTCGGTACCGATTCAGTCAGAACCGAAATGGTCTCGCGCAGCACGCACAGGTCCTCGAGACAGGGGAGTGCCGCGTCCTTCGCAAGTTACCGATCCGGGCGGGAGCGACGTCGACCGAATGTCGAATTCAGCATTGCGAACGGGCGAATAGCTCGAAGCTTACGAACAATCTATTCGAGCAACTGGCCGGCCCAGACGCCAGCCTCGATGAGTTCCTTGACCTCATCGACGATCACGCGGCAGAGCGCCTTCCCAGCCCGACCAAGCGGCCGCTGCGTAGCAAAGACGAGGTCAAGGCGGCGGGTGAGCGTCGGATCGACGAGGGGGGCGGCGCTGAGGAGGCGTTGAGCGACCTGCGCATGGATTGCGGGGAATGGCAGCACCGAGCAAGCGATGTCCGCCGCGACTACATCGCGCACCGGGAACAAGTCGTCGGCCTCATGCACGATATTGAGGGCAATATCGCATTGCTGCGCAGCCTCGGATACGATCAGGCGAAGCCGATGCTTGGGACTTGGAAGCACAAGCTTCTCATGCACGATGTCGGGAAAGCTGAAGGGCACGTCACGTGAAAGCCCGCGCTTGCCGGAGGCGACGAAAAACAATGTTTCGAGCACTAGCGCACGCGACGTCACACTCTGCGCGCTGTTTTGCTCATAGATCAACGCGAGGTCGATCTCGCCTCGGATCAGCCATTCCTGCAAATGCCCCGAATAGGCACTGACGAGGCGCAGGCGGACCTTCGGATAAGCTTCCGCAAAGCGGCGCAATACCGGGACAATAAGAAGCTCGGCCACGTTCGGCGGCAGCCCGAGCACGACCTCTTCGGTCGGTGCCGACTGGAATGTCTCGGCGTCGCCGCGAATTGCGGCAACCTCGTCGAGAATAGCGCGGGCGCGCGCAAGCGTCTTGATGCCGAACGGCGTGAGCGCCATGCCGCGGCCGTGACGCATGAAGAGGGGAGCCCCCAGTTCCTCCTCGAGTTGGCGAACCTGTCGGCTCAGAGCGGGCTGCGCAATGCCGAGTCGCTCCGACGCGCGCAACAGACTGCCGGTCTCCGCGACCTGGATGATGGTTTTGAGTTGACCGAAATCCATGCGCTGTGTGGCGGCTTACGTCGTCGCCATCCTGATAGACGGAGATGGCGCACGCATCGTCAAGATGCCCCTTCCCTGTTCGCGACAATCCACACGACGCGCGCGGTCTGTGGTCCGGGGTTGTCGAAGCGATGCGCGAGGCGGCTCGGGAAACGGAAGCTGTCGCCCTCGTGCAATAAGCAGAGCTCGTTTTCAAGCCAGAGCCGCAACGTGCCGGAGAGCACGATGCCGGCCTTTTCGATGCCGTTATGCGGATAGGAGTCCTCTCCGGAACTTCCAAGCGCCTGCAGCGTGATCTCGTAAATTTCGACCGCGCTGGCCTTCGCGGGCGTCAGCAACTCCTTTGTCACACCGTTCTGAGCGATTTTCAGGACGCGGCGCGCGCCTCGCCGCACAATGTATGGCGAGTCGACCGTTTCCATGCTTGGCGGCAGAAAGAACCAGGAAATCGGCACGTCGAGGGTTGCGGCAATCGAGCGCAGAGAGCGGATCGATGGCATCGAAAGCCCCCGCTCGATCTGGCTCAGCATGCCGGTCGACAAGCCCGAACGGTCCGACACGACCTGGATGGAAAGGCCGCGCTCCTTGCGCAAGCTGCGAAGGCGCAGACCGATAAGCCGGTCTTCTTCGTGCGGCTCACCTTCGGCCTGTCCGGCGCCAGCGGCCATCGCCGATGATTTGAGATCCGCGGTCGCGCCACTCCGCCGCACCGGCCTCATGACTGCATTGCCTCTCATGACAGCTCCCGCTCCTGCTCGCCCTTGTACCCAAGAAGATTCTCATTGACGAGCCCTCATTCATAGTGAAAATTTGCATGACGATTATCACTCTGAATGAATGAAATCGATCTCTCCTCGAGTTGATGGCGTGGGCCATCATTCCTCGGATGGCCTGGCGATGCGCTCGACCGCTGATAGTTATTTGCGCCGCTTCGACTGGCGTCGTGCCGCTCTCGTCTCCGGCCTGCTTGCACCTGGATTGCTCGTGCTCGTCCTGGCTCTGCTAGTGCCGTTCGCGATGATGACGATGATGTCATTCGAGGACCGCTATCCGAACGCCACCGCGATGACGCTCGCGCACTATGTGAGCTTTCTTCAGGATTCCTATTTTGTCGGGATCGCGGTGCGCACATTCCTCCTGGCGATCGTCGTCACCGCAATCACCGCCGTTCTCGGCTATCCGGTCGCATGGTACCTCGCCCGCAGCCATTCACGCTGGAAGCATATCGTCTTTGTCGGGGTGATCTCGCCGCTCCTTGTGAGCATCGTCGTGCGGACCATCGGCTGGACGATCATTCTGGGCAATGAAGGTCTGGTGAACAATCTTCTTCTAGGTATCGGGATCGTCGACGAGCCAATTCGCCTGATGGACAGCTTCTGGAGCGTGACGGTCGGCATGGTCCACGTGTTGCTCCCTTTCATGGTTCTCTCGATCGCGGCCGTCCTTGGCAAGATCGATCCGGCCTATGGCGAAGCCGCCTACACGCTCGGGGCTACCCCAATCCGCACATTCCTCAAGGTCACACTGCCGCTTTCGATTCAAGGCATCGCGGCGGGATCGGTGATCGTTTTTTGTCTTACGATCGGTTCGTACATCACGCCGATCTGGCTCGGGCGCGGGCACGTCACCGTGCTTGCGATCGCAATCTACGATCAGATGGTGACACTGGTCGACTGGCCCATGGGCGCGACGGCGTCGATGATCCTGACGCTGGGGACACTGGCGGTCCTTTTAACCTATGGCCTGGTCACACGCCGACTTGCGCAGCGATAGGGGGGCATCCGGTGTCGTCGACGCATCATTCATCGGGCAGGCTGCTTTCGATCTATGTCGCGTTGATCGTTCTGTTCCTGGCGCTCCCCGTACTGATCGTCATTCCGTCGGCGTTCAGCAACGACGTGACGCTGGCGTTTCCTCCCCGCGGCATATCGCTGAAGTGGTTCGCCAACGTTTTCCGCTCGTCCGAATTCACCGATGCCTTCCTCGTCAGCGCGTCGGTTGCGACCCTCGCGGCCACCATCTCCATGGTCATCGGCACCCTGGCCGCAATCGCGCTGGTGCGCTATCGCCCCCCCGGGCGCGAGGCGTTTCTGCTGTTGTTTCTAACGCCGCTGATCTTTCCCGCGATCGTGCTCGCCGCCGCGCTGTCGATGGTGCTCGGCTCGCTGGGCCTGCTGCGCACCTTTACCGGGCTGGTGCTGGCGCATGTGCTGGTCACGCTGCCTTATGTGGTCAGGACGGTGGTCAGCACGCTGTCGGAGATCGACGTCGCGCTTGAAGAAGCGGCCTTCACGCTGGGCGCCAACCGCTGGCGCTCCTTCACCCACGTCACGCTTCCGCTGCTGCGGCCGGGGCTGCTCGCAGCCGCGACATTCGCTCTCATCATCTCGTTCGACGAGTTTACGATCTCGCTTTTCCTGGTCGGGCCAGGCCTCAAGACCCTGCCGCTGGAAATCTACAACTACACCGACGCCAATATCGACCCGACCATCGCCGCCATCTCCACCATTCTTCTCTGCATCACCTTGGTCGGCATCGTCATGATCGAGAAGCTGGCCGGGCTCGGCAAGCAGTTCACCTGAGACCACAGGCACCGGGAGGGAAGCCGACATGCAAGACAATTTCAAGATCGTCGATGCGTTTGGAAAGGACATCGCCCGGCGCAGCCTTCTCAAGGGGCTTGTCGCGGCGGGCGCGGCCGGTTCGTCGTTCGTCTCCTTCGCGGAGGCGCTGGCGCAGGCAAGCGCTGAGGAGGTGGCGCAGATCACCGTCCTCTCGCAAGCGGGCCTGGTTCCAAAAATTCTCGAGAGCGTCGCCGCGCCGATGTTCAACAAGTCATATCCGAAGACCGAGGTGAAGCTCGAGATCGCCTCCAACGCCGTCGCCTATCCGAAGATGCTGGCGCAGCGCAACAATCCGGTGATCAGCGGCGCCATGGTCAACGACCTGTTCGCGCAGCGCGGCATCGACGACAAGATCTGGACGAAGTTCGACCCGGCGCTGGTGCCGAACGCAAGCAACGTCCCGTCGGAAATCATGACGCCCGGCGGTTTCGGCATCCCGTTCCACCTCACGCCGTTCGGCATCATGTACAACCCCGACAAGGTCGAAGCACCGAAGTCGTGGACCGATCTGTTCGATCCGAAATACAAGGGCCGCGTCTCCATGTGGGACGCTTATTACGACGCCTACATCATGGCGGCGGTCGCCACCGGAAAGGCGCCCGACGTCGAGGAGGGCATCAAGGCATGGGCCCCGCATAAGCAAAATATCGGCTCCTGGACGACCTCCGTGCCCGGCGAGCAGGACATGGTCCATCGTGGCGAAGTCTGGCTCGCTCCGCACTGGGGCGCTTGGGTCGAGCAGGCGCGCTCGCAGGGCAAGCGTGTCGCCTTTGCCATCCCGAAGGAAGGCGCGGTGCAGTGGACCGGTCACATGCAGGTCTGCTCCGGCTTTTCGCCGAAAGTGACCGAGCTCACGCAGCGCTACCTCAATACGTGGCTTTCCGACGAGTGCCAGCGTGCCTGGATCGAGCGCGGCTTCTTCTCGCCGGCGAGCAAAAGCGTGCAGATCCCCGAGTCCCTCAAGTCCAATCCCGCTCTCGTCTCGGCGGATTCGGCGATCAAGATTCTTGTTCGCCCGGACACGGTGAAACTCGCGGCGGTCATGCCGAAGCTCAAAAGCTTGATCGACCGCACGTTGAAGAGTTGAAGTCGATTTCAGGCGCGTCCGACATGGCCGGTGCTGCGGTTGCCGTCACCCTGACCGGGGTGAGCAAGCATTACGGCGCCGTCCCGGCCGTGCGCGACGTCTCGTTCACGATCAACCCCGGCGAGATCGTGAGCCTGCTCGGCCCCTCGGGCTGCGGCAAGACGACGACGTTGCGGATGATCGCGGGCCTCGAGCGGCCCGACGGCGGCGAGATCCGCATCGGCGCCACGGTGGTCGACGACCTGCCTCCGTGGCGACGCAATATCGGCATGGTGTTCCAGAGCTACGCGCTCTTCCCGCACATGACCGTCGCGGAGAACGTGGCCTTCGGGCTGACCATGCGCGGGGTCGGCCGCGAACGCATCCGTGCCGAAGTGGCCGATGCGATGCGGCTCGTGCGCTTGACCGGATTGGAGGATCGTCGGCCGTCGCAGCTTTCGGGCGGCCAACGGCAGCGCGTCGCGCTTGCCCGGGCCATCGTCACGAAACCCTTGGTGCTGTTGCTCGACGAACCGCTTGGGGCGCTCGACAAGAAACTGCGCGATCAGATGCAAGTGGAGATCAAACAGCTTCAGCGGACCGTCAACGTGACGACGGTGTTCGTGACGCACGATCAGGAGGAAGCGCTGACCCTGTCCGATCGCCTCGTCGTCATGGATGCCGGCAAGATCATTCAGATCGGCACACCGACCGAAGTCTACGAGCAACCGCAAAGCCGGTTCGTTTCCGATTTCATTGGCCTCACCAACGCTATTAGTGCGCGCGTAACCGCCGTCGACGGTGAATGGACCACTGTCGCGACCCATTCCGGTGACAGCACAAAGGTCCGGACCTCACCAGGCATCGGCGTTGGGGACACGGTCGAGCTCGTGATCCGGCCGGAGAAGATAACGCTCCATTCTCTGGACGCTAAGCCTGACGCACTTTTGCGAGGCATGATCGAAGGTGTCGTCTACACCGGGGCGATGACATACTGTCGCGTGAAAGTCGCGGGAGACACTGTAACCGTGATGGTTCCAAGCGAGGCGATGGCGCAGTTGTCGGGTTCATTGTCGGACGGTGCCGGTGTCGCCCTCGCGTGGAACACCGAACACGCAAAGATCTTCCCAGCGGCAAAACATGCGCACAACTGACAGTCGGTGCGACCATACACCTACATAATAGGACGAGGCAGCAAGGGTTCGGCCTTTGCCCTTTGCCGCCTTAGCCGTCAGCCAGCCTTCGTTTTGCGAGTTGTTGCATTTACTGATGGCCCGTCCGAAAGGGTCATCACCAGCAATAGTCAAAAAATGACGAGCACAGTGCTTATCCGAAGCCGCGATAGTGTCCGCTCGGGACTCGACTCGATGATTTGGACAGTGAAACGGCGCGCGTGCTTCGCGAAATTGATGCCGCCGCTCGACTGCGTCAGCGGGAGGCGGGCGAATTGAAGCCGACCGAGCCGATTCTCAAGCATCGCGAGATAGCGTGAGACAATCGGCTTCGCGTAAGCGTTGATCACCGGGATAGTCGTGCGCTCGTACTCCTTTAGTTCGCGTATGACCTCGTGCGAAAGCGTGACGGAAACGGATGGCGCGACTTTCTCGAGGATGGCGCCGATCCGCTTCTCGTGTTCCGGATTGACGAAGGAATTGATCAGGAAGACGGCGCATTGGCTCGGCTCCGTGTGCCAGCAGCTTGCGTACTGCCTCCATGACCTGCGTTTCGTCGAGGTCTTTCAGGGTCACGCCCGACGCAGGCGTGCGCTCGTCCGCTTCGAGCCGCTGAGGGCACGGCACGATCGGCTCGGGCAGATCGAGTTGAAGATCGCTGCCATCGTATCCCTTTTCCGTTGCGATCTCCGCGACGTCGCGAAAGACGCGCATGGTGATCAGCCCTGTCAAAGCCCCTTTGCGCACCAGGACGGCATTGATGACCAGCGTCGCGCCATGCACGAGCGCGGCCGCGTCCGCGATGCAATCGGTGGCCCGATCATTGAATGCCTGCTCCGCCATGAATTGCGAGCCTACTGAGCGTAGCCTGGCTTGACGGAAGCTTCACCGCAAATGCGGGATCAACGATGCGCTATCTCGAAAACCAGTTCGACCCGGCCATCGCGGCGGTCCGCATGCTGCAGCTCGTCGTCGCCGTGATCATCCTGGTCGTCATCGAGCGCATTTACCGGTCGCGGGGCCCGTCGGCAGCTCAGCGTCGCGTGGCCGAGAATTCGGCAATGCTACCGCCGGATGCACGCCTTCATGTGCCCTGGCCGCACCTC
The DNA here is from genome assembly GCA_039808325.1 of Variibacter sp. Taxonomy (GTDB): domain Bacteria; phylum Pseudomonadota; class Alphaproteobacteria; order Rhizobiales; family Xanthobacteraceae; genus JAFKKS01. The sequence continues at coordinate 13,014 of JBDHSU010000065.1, forward strand.
CTCAAGCGGCGGAACGATCCGCGCGCAATCGTCGACGGCAAGCGCGCAGCGCGTACGGAAAACACAACCGGACGGAGGGCTCACGGGACTTGGAATTTCCCCCTTCAAGATAATCCGCTGGCGCTTCACCTTCGGATCGGGGATCGGAACACCTGAAAGCAGCGCCTCCGTGTAGGGATGTACGGGATTGGCATAGAGTTCTTTCGCCGGCGCGATCTCCATGATCTTGCCGAGATACATGACGATCACGCGGTCACTCAAATACTCGACGACGCTGAGATCGTGCGCGATGAAAAGCAGCGTCAAGCCAAGTTCGTTCTTCAAGTCCTGAAGCAGGTTCACGACCTGCGCCTGGATGGAGACGTCGAGCGCGGAAACCGGCTCGTCCGCGACGATGAAAGTGGGGTCGACGGCAAGCGCACGCGCGATCCCGACACGCTGGCGCTGACCGCCGGAGAATTCGTGCGGATAGCGCTTCATATGGTCGGCCGACATGCCGACGCGCTCGAGCAGGTCGGCGACTTTGTCCTGCTGCTCGCGCCCTTCGGCAAGGCCGTGAATTTCCATCGCCTCGCCGATGGCGTCGCCAATCGTGATGCGCGGGTTGAGCGAGGAGAACGGATCCTGAAAAATGATCTGCATCTCCTTGCGAAGCTCTCTCTGCTTCGCCTTCGATGCCCGCGTGATGTCTTGCCCCTTGTAGCGGATTTCACCACCTGTCGGCTCGACGAGGCGAAGAATGGCGCGCCCCGCCGTCGTCTTGCCGGAACCAGATTCTCCGACAAGCCCAACCACCTCGCCTTCTCCGATCGAGAACGAGATGTCCTGCACGGCTTTCACGTGCATGGTGACGCGCGAAAATACACCGCTGCGTATGGGGAAATAAGCGCGGAGTCCGTTCACCTCGATCAATGGCGGACGCGCCGAGCGTTCCGCCGCATGCGTCTGACGCACTTCCGCGGCGGACGGCACAGCTTCCGACGCAAGCTCGCCCCAGCGCCAGCATCGCGACATGTGACCGGCGCCCGTATCCTGCAGAGGCGGCGCCTCGCTCTTGCAGCGCTCGATGGCGAAGCGGCAGCGCGGCTCGAAAGCGCACCCTTTTGGCAACAACGCCGGATTGGGAACATTTCCGGGGATGGCACGCAGGCGTTCCTGGCTCTCGGCGGCCTTGTCCACGCGCGGCACCGACTCGATCAGGCCGATCGTGTAGGGCATCCGTGGTTCGGAAAAGATATCGTCGACACTCGCTTCTTCGACGGTGCGCCCCGCATACATCACCAGAACGCGATCCGCGACCTCGGCGACAACGCCGAGATCGTGCGTGATGAACAGCATGCTCATGCCGGTTTCGCGCTGAAGCTTCCGCATCAGGTCGAGAATTTGCGCCTGGATCGTGACATCGAGCGCCGTCGTCGGCTCGTCGGCGATCAGCAGCTTCGGCCCGCAAGATAGAGCCATCGCGATCATGGCCCGCTGCCGCATACCGCCGGACATCTGGTGCGGGAAATTCTTCGCGCGGCGCGCAGGCTCAGGGATTCCGACGAGATCGAGCATTTCGATCGTCGCGCGCATGGCTTGAGCGCGCCCCTTACCCTGATGCAGCATGACCGTCTCGGCGATCTGGTCGCCGACGGTGAATACCGGATTGAGGCTCGTCATCGGCTCCTGGAAGATCATCGAGATGTCGTTGCCGCGAATGCGGCGCATCTCGCGCTCGCTTTTCGCAAGGAGATTCTCGCCGTTAAAAAGGATCGTTCCGCCGGCGATGCGCCCCGGCGGCTCCGCGATGAGACGCATGACAGACATGCTCATCACCGATTTTCCGGACCCGGATTCCCCGACCACGGCAAGCGTCTCGCCGCGATCGAGATGAAAGCTGACGCCATCGACCGCCTTGATAGAACCAGTTTCCGTCTCGAAGTAAGTCTTGAGGTCGTTGACTTCCAGCAGCCGCTGCCCGCTCGCCATTCTTGATCCTCTTGTCACCCGCGCAGCTTCACAGAAATCAAACGACATCGCATCAAAATAATCGGAACGCGGTCGGTTGCTTTTGCCGACAAACACCGGCGGTTGCAAACGCGCGCAACTCCGACCACGACATGCATTTTCTTCCGATGACGTAGGATAATTTATTCGTGGACAGCATGAAGAACATGGTGTTCGCTTGCGCGCTCGCGTTAAATGAGACGCGACGTATCATCGATTTTTCCTAGGGAACTATGATGGCTCACGAACGCCCTCGACTGATTTTTTTCAACGACAAGAACGTCCCATACGATGATGCTCGCGTTCATGTGCTCACCACCGCCTTCAAATATGCGGCGACAATCTATGAAGGCATTCGCGCTTACCACAATGAGGATACGAACCAGCTCTACGTATTCCGCCTGAAGGAACATCTGGAGCGCCTCACGCATTCGGCAGCGATCGCACGAATTCCGCTTCCCTATTCCCCGGCGCAGATCGAGGACATTCTCCTCAAGCTCATCCGCGAAAACGAGCTCCGTCAGGACCTTCATATCCGGCTATCCGCCTATGTCGGCGAGGACGACGGCCGCCTGGATTCGGACGGACCGGTCGGCCTGACCATCGCGGCGATGCCGATGGGTCGTTATGACGCAATCGGCTCGAGCGAGGGATTGAAGGTCTGCGTCAGTTCCTGGCGGCGCATCGGCGACGAAGCGATGCCGCCGCGGATCAAGACGGTCGGCAACTATCATAACAGCCGCCTGGCGCTTCTCGACGCTAGAGCCGCCGGCTTCCAGGACGCCATCCTGCTCGATCAGCGCGGCAAGGTGACCGAGGGTCCCGGCTACAACTTCTTCATGATCCGAAACGACAAGGTGCTCACGCCACCGGTCACCTACGGCATCCTCGAAGGCGTCACGCGCGACACGCTGATCCGGCTGTTTCCGCGCTTCCATGACATGGAAGTGATTGAGCGCGAGATCGACCGCACCGAACTTTATGTCGCGCAGGAAGCCTTCTTCTGCGGCAGCGGCAAGGAGGTCACGCCGATCGGCTCCTTCGACCATCGTCCTTTATCGAACGGTGCGATTGGTCCGCGGACGGAAGCGATCCGCAAGACCTATTTCGACGTCGCGAAGGGAAGACACAACGAATTTCGTGACTGGCTCACGCCGGTCTATTGACACTTCATTCTGGCACGGAGGGGACCGGGCAATGAACAGTAAATCAAGGACATTGGGATACGCCGCCGCACTGGCGACGGCGATTAGTTGGTCGTGCGTGGCGCCGGCGTCAGCTCAACCGACCGGCCAATTGGTCATCGCACAGGGCACCGACGCCGTCACGATGGATCCCGGCAATACGACGCAGATGACGGCGATGCAGCCGTTCAACTTCGTCTACGAGAAGCTGCTCAACCGCGACAAAGACATGAAGCTCGTTCCCGAGCTCGCGGAAAGCTGGAAGTCCGTTGACGATCTCACCTGGGAGATCAAGCTGCGCAAGGGCGTGAAGTTTCACAATGGCGAGGACTTCAACGCCGACTCCGTGAAATTCACGCTCGATCGCCTCCGTGTCGCTGGCACGACGGCGGTGTCGGGCGGATTCACGACCATCGACAGCGTCAATATCGTCGATCCCGCGACGGTACGGATCGTGACTAAGAAGCCCGACCCCCTCCTTCCGGCACGCCTTGCACAGTGGGGCGCGCAGATGTTGCCCGCCGGCTATTTCAAGGAAGTCGGCAAGGAAGGCCTCGCACGCAAAGCCGTGGGCACCGGGCCTTATCGTTTTGCCGAGTGGCGCAAAGACGACCGGCTGGTTTTCGAAGCCAACCCAAACTACTGGGGCGAGAAGCCGAAGTTTGCCCGCGTCATCTTCCGACCCATCCCGGACGAGTTCGCACGCGTATCGGCCTTGATGTCCGGTGATGTGGACCTGGTCGTCAACATTCCCGTCGACTTCGTCGACAAGGTGAAGACGAGCGGATCGACCTATCTGTCGCAGACTTACGCGAGCGCGACCGACGTGTTCCTCCTGGGGAACGACGAAGCACTGAAGAAGCGCGAGGTGCGGCTTGCGCTCAATCTCGCCATCGACCGCAAGAGCATGATCGACACGCTCTTCCGCGGCTTCGCCCGGCCAATCGCGCAAGGCGCCGCGCCGACCGATTTCGGCTACAACCCGAACATCAAGGACTACCCTTACGATCCCGAGCAGGCGAAAAAACTGCTGGCCGAAGCCGGTTATGCAAAGGGCCTGAGCCTCACCGTACAAAGCAGCAACGGCTACATCCTCGGCGACACGCTGATCGTCGAGGCCGTGGTCGAAATGCTGAAAAAGGTCGGCGTCGACGCCCAGCCGCGTGTGCTCGAAATCGCGCGCCGCGCCGAAATGCTCGGCAAGAAGCAGGTTTCCGGCATGCTGCTCGCCAACCCGGGCAGCACGCTGTTCGATGCTGACGGCATCGTCTGGCGTCTGCTGCGGCCCGACGGGCTGGCCGGCGTCTACTGGCCGCGCGGCCAAGAAGGCACCGACCTCTTCAAGCTCATGGAAGAAGCGCGCTACACGATCGATGAGAACAAGCGGCGCGATCTCTACTACAAAGCGGCAGAGATCCTGCACGATGATCCGCCATGGGTTTATCTGTGGCAGGAGTTCTTCCTTTACGGCGTGAGTTGCCGGGTCTCGTTCGAAGCGCGCGTCGACACGATGATCCTGCCGGCCTCGATCTCCGTCGATGCGGCGAAGAAAGGCGGCGGCCAGTGCAAATAAGAGCGACCGTCGAAATGTAGGATGACCACGCGTGTCGTCCCTCTCAAACCATCCGCGCCGGACGTGACCAGCGAAAAGACAACGTTTCGCGTCCGGCGGCGGCATCTCAAGATCGTCCTTCCGATCGCGGTGCTTTGCGCGGTTGTCGCGGTGGCGGTCTTCGCTCCCGCGCTGGCGCCGTTTGATCCGACCGCCCAGCACCTGAGCCTGCGGCTTCGGCCGCCGAGCTGGATCAAGGGCGGCGACCCACGGTTCCTGCTGGGCACTGACCATCTCGGCCGCGACATCTTGAGTCGCCTTTACTACGGCGCGCGCGTTTCGCTCCCGATCGCGCTCGCCGCCACGACGACGGGCGCGCTCATCGGAATCACGCTCGGCCTGCTCTCCGGTTATTTCCGCGGCATCGTCGATAGCATCGTGACGAAGCTGATCGACATTCAGCTGTCTTTTCCCTTCATTCTGTTCGCGATCGCCGTCATCGCGATATCGGGCCCCAAGCTCTATATGCTCGTCCTCGTCCTTGCCGCCCGCAGTTGGACCACCTTCGCTCGTGTGGTGCGTGGCGAAACCTTCGTGATTGGCGGCAACGACTATGTCGTGGCGGCGCGCGCGCTCGGTGCCTCGCAGCCGCGCGTTATCTTCCGCCATATCCTTCCGAACATCCTGCCGCTCGCGGTTGTGATCGGAACACTCGACATCGGCGCGCTGATCATCCTCGAATCGACGCTGAGCTTCCTTGGACTTGGCGTTCAGCCCCCGACCGTGAGCTGGGGGCGGGAACTGAGCGAGGCGCGCCAATACATTCAGCTCGCCTGGTGGACCACGACCTTTCCCGGCCTCGCGCTGCTCGTCGTCGTTCTCTTCGTCAACCTGCTGGGTGACGGCTTGCGCGACATCCTCGATCCCCGGCTGAGGGCGCGATGACACGTTTGACGCAGCGCCTGTTCCATTTCGCCATCGTCATTCTCGGCGTGACCACGCTCGTGTTCATCGCGCTGCGGATGACCGGCGATCCGGCGCTGATGTTGCTACCGGGCGATCCGACGCCGGAAGACATCATGCTGGCGCGCCAGAAGCTTGGCGTGGATCAGCCGTGGATGACGCAGTACATCACGTTCATCGGCAACGCCTTTCGTGGCAACTTCGGCGTTTCGTTCCAGCACGGTGTCGACGCGACCGGGCTCGTGTTCGAGCGCCTGCCTGCGACTGCAGCCCTTGCCGGCAGCGCGCTTCTGCTTGCCGCGGCCTTCGCCATTCCGCTTGGCATCCTCGCGGCGGTTTTTCGCGGCACCGTCATCGACCTCATCGTTATGGTCCTCGCGGTGATCGGGCAAGGCGTGCCGTTCTTCTGGCTCGGCTTGATGCTGATCCTCATCTTCGGCGTCGAGCTGCGATGGTTTCCCACGGGCGGCTACGGCGGCTGGCAGCATCTCATCCTGCCGAGCCTCACGCTGGCCGGCTACATCGCCGCGAGCACGGCGCGGCTTGCGCGCTCGAGCATGCTGGAGGTGCTCGGCCGCGATTACATGCGCACCGCACGCGCGAAGGGGCTGGCGCTGCATGTCGTCGTGCTCAAGCACGGACTGCGCAATGCGGCCATTCCGCTGATCACCTTCCTCGGGCTTCAGATGGGGCTACTGCTCGGGGGCACCGTGGTCGTGGAGGAGATTTTCGGCTGGCCCGGCGTCGGACGCCTGCTGCTGCAGGCGATCTCCTATCGCGACTATCCGGTCGTGCAAGCGGCGACCTTCATCCTGGCCATGATCTTCGTTCTCGTGAACATCCTGGTCGATCTCATCTACACCGTGCTCGATCCGCGAATTCGCGATCAGCGCTGACTCTCTTATGAACATCGTAGGACGTTGAACATGGATTCCTGGGCAGGCTTTAAAAGCTACGTGACGCATCTCGAATGTAGCGCCACCGGCGAGCGCTACGCAGCGGGCCAACCGCACAATGTATCGAAGGCCGGGAAGCCTTTGCTCGTGCGCTACGACCTGCCGGCGATCGCGCGCGCGGTGACGCGCGACGACTTGTTGCGACGAGACCCGGATTTCTGGCGCTATCGCGAACTCCTGCCCGTCCCGCGCGAGGCCGATGTCGTCAGCCTCGGCGAGCAGTTGACGCCGCTCGTCTCGCTCGATGAGACGAGCCGCCAGATGAGCGGCGGCGCGCTTTTCGTCAAGGACGAAGGCCGCCTCCCCACGGCATCGTTCAAGGCACGCGGCATGGCCGTCGCGGTGTCGATGGCCAAGTCGTTCGGCATCAAGCAGATGGCGCTGCCGACGGTCGGCAGCGGCGGCGCGTCGTTCGCCGCTTACTGCCAACGCGCCGGCATCGACGCTTACGTCTTTTGCCCCGACGATTCACCGCCCGTGACGATGAGCGAGATCGCGTTTTACGGCGACAAGTTCTTCGCCGTGAAGGGCGCGCTCGAAGACTGCAACCGCCTCGTCGCGGAAGGCTGCGAGCAGAGAGGCTGGTTCAACATCTCCACGTTGAAGGAGCCGTATCGCATCGAGGGCAAGAAGACGATGGGTCTGGAACTCGCCGAGCAACTCGGCTGGACATTGCCGGACGTCATCTTCTACCCGACCGGCGGCGGCACGGGATTCATCGGCATGTGGAAGGCGTTCGACGAGTTGGAGGCGATCGGCTGGATCGGCAGCAAGCGGCCACGCATGGTCGCGGTACAGACGACCGGATGCTGCCCGATCGTGAAAGCCGCGGAACAAGGCCACAAGGAAGTACAGACGCCGTGGCCGGACGTGCGCACCAAGGTTTTCGGCGTGCGCGTCAAGAAGCCGCTCGGCGACTATCTCATCCTGCGCGTCGTCTATGAGAGCAAGGGCTTCGGAAGCGCGGTGAGCGACGAGGATGTCGACGAGACGCGCGCCGCGGTGGCGAAGGCCGACGGCGTCATGCTGTCGCCGGAAGGGGCTGCCTGCGTCGCGGCCTACCGGCAGGCGCTCAAGAATGGCAAGGTAACGAAGGATGAGCGCGCAGTCGTCTTCAACACGGCCATAGGATTACGCTCACCGATGGGTACGGTGAAGAACCACATCGACCCGCAAAAAAGCGTCGACTACGCGACATTATGAAGAGCGGAGCTGGGTAGCGAACAGTCGCGACGCCGTGCCGACAGGGCGGACGCGAGGGGCAAAGCTCAAGGATGCCCGGAGCACGCATGAGGCCGCGTCAGTTCCGGGCGGTGCCACGTGACGGTGCGCTTGCCGTGCGGATCTCGCATCCCGCCGATGACTTTCGCACCGCAGCTTCGCACCAATACCCCGGGCTCACGGTGCTGGAGAATGTCGAGTTCAGGCCTGAAGCCCAGGGCGTGCCGCGCGCGGAGCGCCGCAAGCAGGCGCCACCATTGACCTCATCGACCCGGATGGCTTCGCTCTGCTTGAACGCGCGGGTTGCGATCCCGCGACGCAGCATCTGCACCCCCACCCTATCAGCCAAGCCCGTCCGGGCCTCGGCGCCGAAAAAAGCCAGGAAAGCCGAAAAAGGTTTCAAGAGGCATGCGCCCCCTGACTTGCCCCGCCTGTCATGGGTACGAAGGTCGTCGTCCCTCGCCGACGCGGTGCTTGCTCAGTACGAGCCCGCTTCTCAGAGCAACTTGTCGAGCGTGATCGGATAATTGCGCACCCTGCGGCCCGTCGCGTTGTGGATCGCGTTCGCCACCGCCGCGGCGACACCGCAGATACCGAGCTCGGCGACCCCCTTGGCCTTCATCGGCGAGGAGATCGGATCGGTCTCGTCCAGGAAAATCACCTCCTGATGCGGGATATCGGCATGCACCGGCACCTCGTAGCTCGCGAGGTCATGGTTGACGAAGAAGCCAGTGCGCTTGTCGACGACCAACTCTTCGGTCAGGGCCGCACCCACGCCCATGGTCATTGCGCCGATCAATTGGCTGCGCGCCGTCTTCGGATTCAGAATGCGGCCGCAAGCGCAGACCGCAAGCATGCGTCTTACCCGCGTCTCGCACGTCGCGACATCGACACCGACTTCGACGAAATGCGCGCCAAAGGTCGACTGTTGATACTTCTTGCTGAGATCGCCGTATTCGATGCCGTCCTCGGCGACGAGGCCATCGGCGCCGGCGGCCTCGGCAAGCGAGACGCTGCGATTGCCGGCACGGACCTGGCCATCGGCGAACACCGCTTCCGCGGAGTTGAAGCCGAGTTTCTGCGCCACAGCCTCGCGCAGCTTGACGCAAGCGGCGTAGACGCCGGCGGTCGAGTTGTTACCGCCCCATTGCCCGCCGGAGCCGCACGAGATCGGAAAACCCGAGTCGCCAAGGCGCGCCGTCACCTTCTCGATCGGCACACCCATCATCTCCGCCGCGGTCTGGGCGATGATGGTGTAGCTGCCGGTGCCGATGTCGGTCATGTCCGTCTCGACCGTCACCGCGCCCGTATGGTCGAGCCGCACGCGGGCCGCCGACTTGGTCAGCAAATTGTTGCGGAAAGC
>JBDHSU010000066.1:0-22097 GCA_039808325.1 Variibacter sp.
TGGAGCGGTTTTCCGCCCGCATCCCGCTCCAAATATTGAGTATCGATCACGTTCATGATTTTGGATCGATTCGATCCGAAGTCATCGTGATCTCGGGTCTGATCCAACGGCATTGAATCAGCCTCGTCCGTATGGTTCCGTTTGAGCATGATCTTTTCCGAAAGCCGGTTTCCACTTTTCGGGATCATGCTCTAAACAGCCGTGTCAGCTCGAAGACGAATGCGGCAATCAGCGCCGCCGCCGGGATCGTGACGACCCAGGCGACGATGATGCTGTTGGCGACGCTCCAGCGCACGGCGGAGACCCGCCGCGCCGCGCCGACGCCGATGATGGCGCCGGTAATCGTGTGCGTCGTCGAAACCGGAATGCCGAGATAGGTGGCGAGGAAGAGCGTCATGGCTCCGCCGGTCTCGGCGCAGAATCCCTGCGCGGGCGTCAGCCGCGTGATCTTCGATCCCATCGTCTTCACGATGCGCCAGCCGCCGAAGAGGGTCCCGAGCGCCATCGCCGCCTGGCAGGACAGCACAACCCAAAAAGGCACATAGAACGAGCCGCCGAGCAGGCCCTGCGAGTAGAGCAGCACGGCGATGATGCCCATCGTCTTCTGCGCGTCGTTGCCGCCGTGGCCGAGAGAATAGAGCGAGGCCGACGCGAACTGCAGAATGCGGAACGTGCTGTCCACCGCGAAGGGGGTGGCGCGCGAGAAGATCCACGACAGCGCCAGAACGAGCAGGAGCGCGAGACCGAATCCCATGAGCGGCGAGAGCACGATCGCCGCGCCGGTTTTCAACACACCGCCCCAGACGATGGCGGAGAGGCCGATCTTGGCGACGCCGGCGCCGAGCATGCCGCCGACCAGCGCATGCGAGCTGCTGGACGGAATGCCGAACACCCAGGTGATGATGTTCCAACTGATCGCGCCCATCAGCGCGGCGAAAATCACGCGCGCGTCGACGACGTTGGCGGCGACGATGCCGGTGCCGAGCGTCTCCGCGACGTGCAGGCCGAAGAACAGGAAAGCGATGAAGTTGAAGAAGGCCGCCCAGAACACCGCATATTGCGGGCGCAGCACGCGGGTGGAGACGATGGTGGCGATCGAGTTGGCCGCGTCATGCAGGCCATTGAGAAAATCAAAGACGAGGGCGACGCCGATGAGCGCGACCAGCACGGGAAAGGCGATGGCGGCCTCCATCAGCAGGCTCCGTCACAAGTTCCGAGGTGCGCACGCCGCATGGGTCGACCGGTCAGTACCGCGAGACGGCGTCAAACATATTCGAGGACGATGCCGTGGATCTCGTTGGCCGCGTCATCGAAACGGTCGACGATCTTCTCGAGGTGGTCGTACACTTCGTTGCCGACGATGAAGGCCATGGCATCGGTCTTGCCGCGGCTGAGATAGAGGTCCTTGAGGCCGAGGTCGTGCAGATCGTCGGCGCGGCCTTCGAGCTCGGAAATCCGCCGCGTGATACCGATGATCCGCGCCGACTGCTTGTCGATCTCCTTGAGCAGCGGCATCGCCTCGCACATCAGCGTGGCGGCCTGCACGATCACGTCGCCCATTTCCTGCATTTGCGGCGTGAAGCTGCGGACCTCGAACAGCTCGATGCCCTTCGCCGTCTTCTGCATCTGGTCGATCGTATTGTCCATCGACGAGATCAGGTCGCGGATGTTGCCGCGGTCGAACGGCGTAATGAAGCTGCGGCGCAAGCTGATGAGCACGTCGCGGGTGATGTCGTCGGCGCGCTTCTCGTGAGCCATCACGGCGCGAGAGTGCTCCGGCGCGCTGTCGCCGCCGTCGAGGAGCGCCCGCAACGCCTTCGCGCCGCCGAGCACGGTCTCCGCGTGGCTCTGGAAAAGCTCGAAGAAGCGCTCTTCCTTCGGCATCAAGGCATGGAACCAGCGCAGCATCGCGAACCTCGCAGAGCTCGGGTCGCATCTTGCCGACTCGGGCATATTTTGGACGAACCTACGCACGCGAGAGCGCGCTTCGTCTCGCATGCCGTCAACGCTGTCCACAGGGATCGGTTGCCGCCTGCTGGTCCGCACCTGGGTCCCGTGGATAAGTCCCGCAGCAGAAAAGCGAGGCGGGCGCGCGGCGCCCGGCGCGGCTCACGAATGCCGCCGCTTCGCCTTTCCGTCGCTCAAAAAAAGCCTTGCGGACAAGATGGAAATTCGCGCCTCATGCCGCCTGAGGCATCCATGAGACGGGATATGGCGTTCCTCCGCGAATGGGACGCGTGACATTATCGTTATGATGCGATTGCCATGAAGCTCGGCTTTTTCACCATGCCGATCCACGCCCTCGACAAGGACTGGCGCCAGTCCCTGCGGGAGGATCGGGAGGCTTTCATTCTCGCCGACGAACTCGGATTCAGCGAGGGCTATGTCGGCGAGCATGCGAGCGACCGGGCCGAGAACATCACGTCTTCCGCGATGTTCATCGCGACGCTGGTCGACGCGACCAAGCGCATCAAGCTCGGCACCGGCACCGTCAATCTGCCGAACAGCCACCCGGCCGCCGTCGCGTCGCAGGTCGCGATGCTCGACCATCTGCTCGACGGCCGCTTCATCTTCGGCATCGGGCCCGGCGGACTGATGTCCGATGCCGAAGTGTTCGGCAACCTCGATGCCGACCGCAACGCCATGTTCGTCGAGGCGATCGATCAGATCCTGGAAATCTGGAAAAGCGAGCCGCCCTACAAGATCGCGGGGAAGTACTGGAGCCCGACGATCGAGCGCCAGCTCATGCTCGATCTCGGTCAGGGCTATCTGCCGAAACCGCTGCAACGGCCGCATCCGCCGATCGTCGCGACGGTCGTCGCGCCGTTTTCGAAGGGCGTGACGGAGGCGGCGGCGCGCGGATGGGACCCGATCTCCGCGAACTTTCTGATGCCGGTCTGGGTGCGCAGCCACTGGACGAAGTATGTCGAGGGCTGCGAGCGCGTCGGCCGGCCGGCGAAGCCCGCGAATTGGCGGATCGCGCGCAGCATCTTCGTCGCCGACGACGATGCGACGGCGCGCGCCTATGTCCAGGACGCGCACAGCCCGTATCGCTACTACTTCAACAACCTCTACACCAAGCTCAAGAGCGCGAACCGGCAGATCGCCTTCAAGAGCCGCGCCGACCAGCCCGATGACGAGATAACGCTCGACAGCGTCTGCGACGGGCTGGTGATCCACGGTTCGCCGAGCCGCGTCGTCGATCAATTGCTGGCGTTCCGCGAGATAGCCGGCGACTTCGGCACGCTTCTTTATGCCGGCAAGGATTGGCGCGACCGCGCGCTCGGCCGGCGCTCGATGATCCTGATGGCGGAGAAGGTGATGCCGGCGCTTAATGCCGCGATCGGCCGCAGCGTCGCCGCCGCGGAGTAGCGGCGGCAACCCACGTCTTCGGTTTCGCCGGCGGGGAAAGGGAGCGCGCCGCCGCCGGTCTATTTCGCGGCGTTGATCGACTTCGCGATGTCGATGGCGCGCCGGATCAGCGTCTCGGAAGCTTCCTGCGTGCGGAACGCGCTGTGCGCCGAGAGCGTCACGTTGTCGAGCTTGGTGAGGGGATGATCCTTCGCGAGCGGCTCCTGGTCGAACACGTCGAGCGCCGCATGCAGGATGGCGCCGCGCTGCATCGCAGCCGTGAGCGCCACTTCGTCGATCAATGCGCCGCGCGCGGTGTTGACGAGGATGCAGTTCGGCTTGAGCATGGCGAGACGCTTGGCGTCGAGGAAGTGCCGCGTCTCGTCGTTGAGGACGAGATTGACCGAAACGACGTCGCTTTGCGCCAGCAGTTCGTCGATGCCGACCATGGGCACCGGCGCGTCGGGATGCCGGGTACGGTTCCAGCCGACCACCTTCATGCCCATGCCTTGCGCGATGCGCGCGACTTCGCGGCCGATGCCGCCGAGGCCGATCACGCCGAGCGTCTTGCCGAGAAGCTGCACGCCTTCGCGCGTCTCCCACACGCCGGCGCGCACGTCGCGGTCCATGCGCGCGAGATCGCGGCAGGCCGCCCACATCAGGGCGATCGTGTGCTCGGCGACGGCGGTATCTCCGTAACCCTTGATGGTATGCACGGTGACGCCGAGGTCGGCCAGCTCCGCGATGTTCATGTAGCTCGCGGCGCCCGTGCCGAGAAACACCACGTGCTTCAGGGATTTGCACTGGGCGACGACATCGGTCGGGAGATAGGAGTGGTCGTCGAGGACGATGCCATAGCCGTCGAGCAATTGCGGGATGCGCGCGCGGTCATACGGCTCCATGTTGACGGTGATCGGCGGGTCGTCCGCGCGAATGACACGCTTGAAGATCGGGCCGAGTTGGTCGTTGCAGTCGAGAAAAATGGCCTTCATGGCGCCCCGCAAGAATCGTGATGACGGCTGACGCGCGCCGAGCGGCGCGCCGCCGGCACATTATCGTCTTTCATCGGCATGTCACGCGGGCCATTCGCCGCGTTTCCCACAGCGCCGGGCGGGCGCGGTTGATCGGCCGCGCCCGATGCGCCATGGTCCGCCGCCAAGACGATATCGCGCGCGCCGCGGCCGTTCCCCTCTTTTAAGGGCGTTTCGGGCGCATGCGATTCGAGGAGATGCCGCGGGCGGCGCGCCGCCCTTGTTATTGGAAGTGTGTCGGTATGACGGATGTCGCCCGCGCGGCCTGCGTAATCGGTTGGCCTGTCAGTCACTCCCGCTCACCGATCATTCATAAATACTGGCTGAAGAAATACAGCATCGCCGGCGACTATCGCCAGGAGGCCGTCGCGCCGTCGGATTTCGCGGCTTTCGTCGGCGCGCTGGGCGAGAAGGGCTATGTGGGCGCGAATGTGACGCTTCCCCACAAGGTGCGCGCGCTCGAACTCAGCGATCCGGACAGGCGCGCCGTCGCCGTCGGTGCCGCCAATACGCTGTGGCTCGACAACGGCAAACTGAAATCGACGAATACGGACGTCGAGGGTTTCGTGAGCAACCTCGATGCGTCCGTGGCGGGCTGGGATCGGGCGATCGACAAGGCGGTCGTGCTGGGCGCCGGCGGCGCGGCGCGCGCCGTCATCCAGGGATTGCTCGAGCGCGGCGCCGAGCGGATCGCTCTCGTCAATCGCTCGCAGGAGCGGGCGAAGATGCTGCGTAAGGAATTCGGCTCTGTGGTCGAACCGGCGCTTTGGGAGGAATGCACGCCGCTCCTCAACGGCGCCGCGCTGCTCGTCAATACGACGTCGCTCGGCATGGCGGGACAGCCGGAGCTTGAAATCAACTTGCGTTCGCTGCCGCCGAGCGCCGTCGTCGTCGATCTCGTTTACGCGCCGCTGAAGACCGAGCTGCTGCGGCAGGCGGAGGAGCGCGGCTTCCGGTTCGCCGACGGTCTCGGCATGTTGCTGCATCAGGCGGTGCGCGGCTTCGAACTCTGGTTCGGCGTCAAGCCCGAGGTGACGCCGGAACTGCGCGCCCTGGTCGAGCGCGATATCGTCGAAGGGCATTGACGCCGGACGGCGTCGGCGCGCCGCAAGCGCTCTTTTATCTAGAATTCGCGGCGTAAGCCGCGCCGCGTGGGCGCATGCGCGGTGCCATGTGCCGGGACATCGAGATGCGCGGCGATGTCGCCGGCCTGGTCGCGCGGATGGCGGAACGCGGCGAGGGAGCGCGGCCGCGCGGAATGATCGCGCGGCTCCGCCGCTTCTTGTTCCGCAGCATCGATACGAGACGCCGTGGCGGACGGATCGTCCATCAGCCGTCTGAGCAGGGGAGTGAGATCCTCCAGTCGCTCTGCGACCACATGAATGACGCCGGACTGATGCTGCAGCTTGCCGCGCGCCGCGACGTAGCGCGCGCCCAAGATGACCGGGCGGAAACGTTCGAACGTCCGCGGCCAGACGATGACGTTGGCGATCCCTGTCTCGTCCTCGAGGGTGAGGAAGACGACGCCGTTGGCGGAGCCGGGACGTTGGCGGATCGTCACCAGGCCGGAAACGCTGACCCCTGTGTTGGCCTCGCGCGTGCGCAGTGCGGCGTTCGGAACGATCCGGCGCGCAGCAAGCCCTTGCCGGAGAAACGATGCGGGATGCGCGCGCAGCGAAAGCTGCAGGAAGCGGTAATCGTTGACGACTTCCTCTCCGAGCGGCATCGCGGGCAGGGTGACGTGAGGCTCGCTTATGACTTCGGGTATGGCGGGAGCGAACAACCGTTTGCTTGCGGCAAACCGCTCCCTCCTCCCTTGCGGGGGACCCTCCCCCACAAGGGGGGAGGGAGCGCTGGAAGCGCTTTTGTCAGTGTTGATCTGCTGGTCCGCGATGAGGACTGGAGTTTCGGCGTGGGACGTCAACGGCAGATCGTCCTGATCGCCGGTGCGGCCGAGCGCCTTGACGGCCCATAGCGCCTGCCGGCGGGTGAGGCCGAGCGAGCCGAAGGCATCGGCATCCGCGAGCCGCTCGAGCGTGTGGATTTTCAAACCGGTGCGTCGCCAAAGATCGCGGACCGATGCGTAAGGCCGGTCCGCAAGCCTGCGCCCTTCGACGATCTTGTCCGCATCGTTTTGCGAGATTCCCTTGATCGAACGCATGCCGAGGCGAAGCGCATGCGTGGCGCGGATGTCTCCCTTCATGGCCGCATGCAATGCGCGCACGCGCCGCGCGGCGCTGGGGCCGGGCTCCAGCGTGGCGTCGTAACCGGAGAAATTCACGTCCACGGAGCGAACATCGACGCCGTGCTCGCGCGCATCGCGCACGATCTGCGCCGGCGCATAGAAGCCCATCGGCTGCGCGTTCAGCAGCGCCGCGGTGAACACGTCGGGATGACGGCATTTGAGCCACGCCGAAGCGTAGACGAGAAGCGCGAAGCTCGCGGCGTGGCTTTCCGGAAAACCATATTCACCGAAGCCCTCGATCTGCTTGAAGCAGTTGCTGGCAAACGTCTCGTCGTAACCTTTCGCCGTCATGCCGTTGACCATCTTGTCGCGAAACGTCTTGACCGTGCCGGTGCGCTTGAACGTCGCCATGGCGCGGCGGAGCTTGTCAGCCTCTTCCGGCTCGAACCCTCCCGCTTCGATGGCGATGCTCATCGCTTGCTCCTGGAACAAGGGAATCCCGAGCGTGCGCCTGAGAATTTTCTGAAGCTGATCTTTCTTTCCGTGTCTCGGGGAAGGGATCACAACCGGTTCGGTGCCGTCACGCCGGCGCAGATAGGGATGCACCATGTCGCCCTGGATCGGCCCCGGACGCACGATCGCGACCTCGATGACGAGATCGTAGAAACGTTTCGGCTTCAGCCGCGGCAGCATCGACATCTGCGCGCGGCTCTCGACCTGGAACACACCGATGGAATCGGCGCGCTGGAGCATGTGATAGACGGCCTTCTGTTCCGATGGGATGGACGCGAGGGTGAATGTGAGCGGCTTACGTTTGGGCACGGTCGATTCACTCGCCTTACGACCGGCCTGCTCCCTCCCCCTGAAAGGGAGCGGTGACGTAAGAGCCGCTGGCTCCCGGGAATGAGGCGACGATCGTCCCGGCAATGCATCGGGGTAATGCTTTTCCAAAAATTCGAAGGCTTTGCGGATGCAGGTGAGCATGCCGAGGCCGAGGACGTCGACCTTGAGCAAGTTGAGTGCGTCGAGGTCGTCCTTGTCCCATTCGACATGCGTGCGGTCCTCCATCGCGCCGTTCATGATCGGCACGACCTCGTCGAGGCGGCTGCGCGTGATGACGAAGCCGCCGACATGCTGCGAGAGGTGGCGCGGAAAGCCTTGAATTTCATTGACACGGTCGATGACGTGCTTCACGCGCGCGCTCTTCGGATCGAGGCCGGCGCGCAAGAGATCGCCATGGCGGACGGTGCCGCCGCCCATGCCCCAGATCGACGAGGCAAGCGCCCCGATCATGTCTTCGGAGAGGCCGAAGGCCTTGCCGACCTCGCGGATGGCGGAGCGTCCGCGATAGCAGATCACCGTCGCGGCGATGCCGGTCTTGTCGCGGCCATAGTGATCGTAGATGTGCTGGATCACCTCCTCGCGCCGCTCGTGCTCGAAGTCGACGTCGATGTCGGGCGGCTCGCCGCGATTTTCCGAGATGAAACGCTCGAACAAGAGCTGATATTTGCTGGGATCGACCTCGGTGATGCCGAGGCAGAAGCAGACCGCCGAATTCGCCGCCGATCCGCGTCCCTGGCAGAGGATTCCTTCTTTCCGTGCGTGTTGCACGATGTGATGCACCGTGAGGAAGTACGGCGCGTATTTGCGACGCCCGATAAGGCCGAACTCGTGCGCGATACGCTCGCGAATTTTCTTGGGCACTCCCTTCGGATATCGTTCCTTCGCACCCTTCCAGGTAAAATGCTCCAGCGCCTCCTGCGGGGAAGCGAAGCCTTCGCGGTTCTCCTCCGGATATTCCGATTTCAATTCGTCGAGCGTGAAGGTGAGCGTGTCGCTGAGCCGCACCGTTTCCGCGATGGCGTCGGGGTAATCCTCGAACAGCCGCACCATCTCGTCTGCCGATTTCAGATGCCGCTCGGCGTTGGCCGCGAGTTTTCGTCCGGCCTTGTCGATGGTCACATGCTCGCGGATGCAGGTGAGCACATCCTGCAGCGGGCGACGATCGTGGTGATGGTAGAGCACGTCGTTGACGGCGATCAGCGGCACGCCGATCTCCGCCGCGAGTCTTGCGCGGGCGGCGATGCGGGCGCGGTCATTGCCGCGATAGAGCATCGTCGCGGCGAGCCGCACGCGGCCGGGCGCGGTTTCGCAGAGGCGCTGGAGCATCGTCCTCGACACGGGGGGGAACGTTAGAGGCGCAGCTGTTTCCCTTGCCTTCTGCAACTCTTCTCCCTTCCCAAGCCGTGGCTCCTCGCCGAAAAAGGTGCGCGATTTGTGCAGCGGCTTCGCCGGCGCGTCGCGCGTCGATTCCGGCATCACGATCAACTCGAGGCCTTCGGCCCATGCGATGAGATCGTCGAGAGAGAGGATGCAATCGCCTTTCTCCGCGCGAAGATTGCCTTGCGTCAGCAAGCGGCAAAGCCGCCCCCAGGCCGGGCGGTCGCGCGGATAGGCAAGGATGTCCGGCGTGCCATCGGCGAAGACGAGGCGGACGCCGGGGTGGTAGCGCAGCGTCAGCTTTTTTTCGCGACGAATGAGATGTGCGCGCACGACGCCGGCGACGCTGTTGCGGTCGCACAGTCCCAGTCCGTTCAACTGCAAATGATCCGCCTGCAGCATCAGCTCTTCCGGATGCGATGCGCCGCGCAGAAACGAGAAATTCGACGCAACGGCGAACTCGGCGTAGCGCGCGGCTTCGCCTTGTGGACGGCGCCGGCGTTTTTCCGCGCGCGGAAACGACAGGACCTGCGGTGCGTTCGTCATGCGAACAGTCCGTGCAGAAACCAGCGAGGCGAGACCGTGTCGCGATAGAGTCCAGCGCGGAACAGCCAGAAGCGGAAACCGCTGCGGTCCTCCACGCGGAAATAATCGCGCGCGGACCCTTCCTCTTCGCTCCACCAGGGCGCTTCGATGCGTTCGGGACCCTCCGCGTCGGCGATTTCGTGCAGGGCGCGGCGCCAGCGGAAGCGCAGCGGTGGCCCGTCCGGCACCATCGCCACGGCCTCGATGCGTTCGGGTCTGGCGAGCAATCGTAGTGGCCGGGAGCTGAGGTCGACGGCATGGCTGAAGGCGCGGAACGCCGCCCATCCGCCGTCCTTCGTCGCGAGATGCGATTGCGCCGGCACGATCACGCTTGCGATCTCGGGGATGTGACTGTCCTGCGCCAGGGCGCGCCCGACGCGGCGAGGCCCGAGCCGTGCCACCAAGCGATCGACAAGGTCGTCGACGGCGGTCTCGCGCGCGTCTCCGCCGAAGCCGGTCTGCGTTGGCGCAAGCGGATCGGCCGCATGCACCGAAAGGCGCGCCAGATCGAAGCCGAAGCCGGGATCGAGGGCGTCGCCTAGCGCCGCCAGGCGTTCGACGAACAAAGCCTTGATCGCGCGCGGGTTGCGGATCGGGCGCGAGGTGCCCGCGGTCACATGACGGACGGCGCCGTCCGTGCGGAACAGGCAGAGCTCGATCCGCCGCGCGCCTTCGCCGCGGCGCTCCAGCATCGTGACGAGACGGCCGGCGAGACGTTCGGTGACGGCCAGCACGTCTTCCTCGCGCGCGATGGGTTCGGCGAACGGCTGCTCCGCGAAATAGGGCGGAACGGGGAGGCGAGGGGTGAGAGGCTCGGCCTCGCGCCCAAGCGCACGGTCGAGCTGCCGCAGAAGCTCTCCTCCGAAACGGGCGGCGAGGGGCGCGCGCGGCAAATCGAGAATGTCGCCGATCCGCTTCAGGCCCAGCCGCGCCAGCATCGCCACCATCGCATGCGGCAAGCGCAACGCGGTGAGGGGGAGAGGGCTGAGCAGCTCTCGCTCGCATCCGGAATCGACGCGCGTCGTCTCGGAAAAATGCGCAGCGGCCCAGGCGGCGCCGATCGTGCCGCCAACGGCGGCGCGGGCGCTGAAGCCGTGCCGCCGCATCCGCACGACAAGGTCGTCACGCAACGCCGCCTCGCCGCCGAACAGATGCGCGCAGCCGCTGATGTCGAGCAGAACGCCGTCGAGCGGATTTTCCGCGACGAGCGGCGTGTAGCGCTGACACCAGTCGGCGATGGCGGTCAGCAGCTTTGCATCGGCGTCGGGATCCTCGGGAGTGGCGTCGAGGTCGGGATACATCGCGCGCGCTTCGGCGAGCGCGATGCCGGGGCTCAGTCCGAGCGCTTCCGCCGCGGCATCGACGGCGATCAGAACGTCGGCGTTGCTGCGTTTGCCGAAGACGGCGTGAATTTCTCCTTCCGCATATTCGGTGTGCTCCCTTCCCCACAATGAGGGAGAGAGTGAAGACGAAGAAATCTTACGCTCAGTCTCACGCGACGGCCGTGCGATCCGGTCGGTCAGGAGGCGCGGCAGCCACAGGCACAGGATGCGTTGATCGCGCGCCGCGCGCTGATGCAAGATGGAAACGCTGTTCGACACAATTCCACTCCAACATCCAGGCGCCTAGGGAGCCGTGACGATTGCGGGCAAGCTGCGCGTGAAAGGCTGGGAACCCGGGACCGTGATCCGTGGATGACGATGTCGCGGGCGCGATGATCCATCGCGTTTCGGCGACGACGCTTTGTGCGACGGCGGGCCGCAGCAGCAGCGCCGGCGTTTCATGCGCGCCGGCGGCCAGGGAGAGGCGGCGCATGGCGACATCGTCGATGGCGTTGGGCGCGCGCATCTCGCCGATGACCGCGGAGAGCGCCCGGCAGCGCAGCCCTTCCTCCATCGTCCACAGCAGGTCGCGCGGATGCGCGGCGGCGACGGTAATGATCCGCTCCGGCGCGAGCCCGATCGCGTCGAGGCCGGGGCCGTAAGGCGCGCCGCTTTCCTGCAGCGACATCCCCTCGGCGACCCAGAGGATCGGCTGCCGGTCCTTGCGGTTTTGCCCGACGAGCGAGAGAGCGAATCCCGTGGCGGCGGCGATGGCCGGCTCGCTTATCGCGGCGATTTCATGCAGCGCGGCGACCACCAGGCCGCCGCCGAGCGGCTCGTCGATTTCAGGAATGCCGAAGCGCAGTCGCCCGCCGCCGACCTCCAGCGTTTCGGGGCGCTGCTCGATCCTGCGGATCGTCTGACGCAATTGCGCGACCAGACGTCCGCGCCGGCTGGCGTCGCCGGGAGGAGCAGGGAAAGCTGGTCGATGGGCCAGGGGCATGAAGGCCGATGCCGTGTGCAATATTTATGTTCACGTTTTGTTCCAGTATAGATTCCTCAAGAGATCGTCTCCGTCAAGCCGGAGAAACGCTGCTTTTTGCCTCCGGCACCCTCCGCATAAAATTTGAGCGCTTTGCCCGGGCAGAGGGCCAACCGGAGTGCCTTGGGCCGGAAAAAGCCGGTCAGGAGGCGATTTTGACGCGGATTTCGATTTGGCACGCGGGTTGCTCATCACGCGGAGAAACCGGCGGAAGGAGGAAGTACCGCTTCCCCGAACGGCGAGGGTCGGACCATAGGGTTCTCGCAGCGACCGCAAGACCGCTGCCCGGCGAGCGCGGCTCGACGGCCCTCCCCCTTCGGGGCGCGTGCCTGCTCTATGCCAGAGCCGGTCTGTTCGACGGCCACTCGTCGGTGAGGATGCTGCGGTCGACCTGATCGATGCCGCGCACGCCGGTCAGCGCCATCGAGATGTCGAGCTCCCTGCGGATGAGCTCGATCGCCGTCGTCACCCCGGCCTCGCCGCCGGCGCCGAGCCCGTAAAGGAAGGCGCGCCCGATCAGACAGCCCTTGGCGCCGAGCGCGAGGGCACGCAGCACGTCCTGGCCCGAGCGTACGCCGCCGTCGAACAGCACCTCTTTCTGTGTGCCGATCGCATCGACGATGCGCGGCAGCGCCGAGATCGAGGAGGGGGCGCCGTCAAGCTGACGGCCACCATGGTTCGACACGATGATCGCATCGGCGCCGGTCTTGGCGGCGGTCTTCGCGTCCTCGAGATCGAGAATGCCCTTGATGATCAGCTTGCCCGGCCACATGTCGCGGACCCACTCGATGTCCTTCCAGCTCAGGGTCGGGTCGAACTGGCTGGCGGTCCATTGCGCCAGCGATTTGACGCCCGACATGCCGGCGACGCGGCCTTCGAGATTGCCGAAGTTCTTCCGCTTGCCGTTGAGCACGCTCAAGGCCCATGCCGGCTTGGTCGCGATGTCGATCAGGTTCGCGAGCTTGATCTGCGGCGGCACGGTGAGACCGTTCTTGATGTCGCGATGGCGCTGTCCCTGGATCTGCAGATCGGCGGTGAGCATCAGCGCCGAGCATTTCGCAGCGGCCGCGCGCTCGATCAGCGAGCGGGCGAAGCCGCGGTCGCGCATGACGTAGAGCTGGAACCAGAAAGGTTTCGGGTTGGCGGCCGCCACGTCCTCGATCGAGCAGATCGACATGGTCGAGAGCGTGAACTGAATGCCCGCGGCATGCGCGGCGCGGCAGGCGAGGATCTCGCCGTCGCCATGCTGCATACCGGTGAGGCCGGTCGGCGCCAGCACGAGGGGCAGGGTGTGCGGCTCGCCGCAGATGGTGGTCGCGGTGCTGCGCTTGTCGACGTCGACGAAGACGCGCTGGCGCAGCTTGATCTTCTCGAGATCGGCGCGGTTGGCGTGCAGGGTTTCTTCCGCGTAGGAGCCCCGATCCGCATATTCGAAAAACGCCCGCGGCACGCGGCGCTTCGCCATCAACCGCAAGTCTTCGATCGACGTGACGTTCTTCATGATTTCGGTCATCGGCTGCATCCTCCCGTCAGACCGTCCGATACCATGTCTGCGGCGGTCGCAACATGCATACGATGGCTCTATGCCGGCCGGCGGCCCGGCCTGGGGGGAACGATTGGCGCGTCCCGGCCGTTAGGTCACCGATAGTCGTGAACATATTCGGGAGCCCTGCATGACCGCCCCGCGCCGAACCCAGGATTTCAAGCACGACGCGTCGGCCAAGCCGAAGAAAGACCACGCGGAACTCGACAAGGAGTTGGACGAGGCCCTGGAGGAATCGTTCCCTGCGTCCGATCCGCCGGCACCGTCGCAACCGACCGGTACGGAGCCGGCGGGGGATCCGCGTTTGAAGCCGCAGGGAAAACCGGAAAAAGGCAGAAAAGCCGAATGAAGCGTCCTCGCCGAATGAAGGGCTCGGCCGAGCGGAGGTTCCGCCGGCTTGTCTAACGATGGCGGCTATCGTTCGTTTTTCGCCAGGCCGTCCAAAAGCACCAGATCGACATTGGCGCCGCACAGAAGAACGCCGACGCGCTCGTCCTTCGCGGGCTTATAGGCGCCGCTGAAAAGAGCTGCCGCAGCAGCAGCGCCTCCGGGTTCCGCCGTCGCGCGCAGCCGTTGCCACAACATTCTCTGAGCGTCGCGGATGGCTCCGTCATCGACGAGCACGACGTGGTCGACATGTTCCTTCGCGATGGCGAAGACGAGATCGCCGCTACGCTTGGCGCCGAGCGAATCCGCCGCGACGCTTTCAACGGGAACGTCCACCGGCCTGCCGGCTTCCAGCGCCGCGTGCAGGCAGCGCGAACCGTCCGGCTCGACGCCGACCACCTTGATGCGGTGGCCGTACCAAGCCGCTATTCCGGCGATCAATCCGCCGCCGCCGACGGCGACCAGAACCGTGTCGATCTCCGGGCACGCCTCCTCCCACTCTTTCCCGACCGTGCCTTGTCCCGCGATCGTCGCCCCCGTGTCGTAGGCGTGAACGGGCAGCGCGCCGCTTGCGCGCACGAACGCGTCGCAGGCCTCGAGCGCGTCGGCGTAGCGCGCGCCGCCGACTTTGAGATCGGCGCCGTATGCGCGAATTTGCGCGATCTTCACTGGCGACGACGTTTCCGGCACGAAGATCGTCGCCTTGTGCCCCAGCCGAGCGGCGGCATAGGCGACGGCGGCGCCATGATTGCCGCCGGACGCGGCCGCGACGCCAGCGCTCCCGGTATTCGATGACAGCAAGGTGTTGAAGGCGCCGCGCGGTTTGAACGAGCCGGTGTGTTGCAGATACTCGAATTTGAACGTCACCGGCACGCCGGCCGCCAGACCGAAGCTTGCGCGATCGTCGCGCAGCACCGGCGTGCGCCGCGTCCAGCCGGCAATCCTTCTCGCCGCGGCGGCGATGTCGTCGCGCGAGACGGGAAGGCTGATCTCAGATGACATGCACGTTCATCGACGCACGATCACAGCGGCGCGCGGGTCCAGTGGCAGTCCTGGCCGGCATAAAGGACGCGGCCGCCCCATTGCGGAATCCAGCGCTCCTGGAACACGGCGGTGCAATCGCGGCGCAACGGCCCCCGCAAGGGGCGAACCTCGATGCGGGTGCGTGCGCGCTGCGCCTGGTGGCGCGCTTGCGCGGAGACGTCGCTGGCGGCCTCGCGGCGCTGCGCATCCGCCGGCGTCGCCGCCGCCATGGCGGTGATACACGCTGCAAATGCCGCACTCGCCGCTAAAATCGTCAGCCTGCCCATACTCGCCCTCTCGATCCTTATCGACCTATCCTAAGGGATTCCCCGCCGATGTGGAGTCGCAGCCTCCGAAAGGGCAAGGCCGCGCGCTTGGCGCTCGGCCGGGGGTTTCCTAAGCTGCGGCATGGCAGACCGGACGCCCCAGCATGATACCGACGCGGAGCGAACGCGCGACGCGCACGCCATGCTCAAGGCTTTGCGGCGGCATGGCGGCGCGCCGGGCGGCTCGGCGCTTGCCGACGCCGCGCGCCAGGCGGCGGACCATTTTGCCGGAAAAGATGCTGTCGGGAAGGAGATGGGTGGCGGCACCGATCCGGTCGAACTCTGGGGGCGGCGCATCGGGCGCGGCCTCAGCCTCATCGGCTTTATCGGGCTCTCGGTTTACCTCTACGTGACGTATCTGCGGTAAAGGACGCGCGAGCGCGTGCCTAATGCGTGACATTAAGGCGACGCTTCGTTTGCCTTCGCATGCCGGTCCCACGCCCTTACTCTGGACATCCCGAAAACCTTCGCTCATCCTTTGCCCATGATTGACCGTCGTACTTTTGCCTTCGGTGCGCTCGCTGCGCCTTTTTTTGCCGGCCTGACGCCCGCTCGCGCGCAATTCTTCCGTCCGCTTCAGAGCATTCCGGAGCCGACCATTCAGGATGTCGATCCGGGCGTCGACCATGGTTCGTCGGACTCGGCGCTGCCGAGCCAGTTTCGTCGCCAGCCGGTTTTCTACCGCACGACGGAGACGCCGGGCACGATCGTCATCGATACCTCGGAGCGCTTTCTGTATCTCATTCAGCCGAACAATGTGGCGCTGCGTTACGGCATCGGCGTCGGTCGCGACGGGTTCACCTGGGCTGGCATCCTCAAGATCTCGCGCAAGGCGGAATGGCCGGACTGGACGCCGCCGCCGGAAATGATCAAGCGCCAGCCCTACCTTCCGCGCTTCATGGCCGGCGGACCGGGCAACCCGATGGGCGCGCGCGCGCTTTATCTCGGCAGCACGGTATACCGCATCCACGGGACCAACGCGCCGGAAACGATCGGCCACGCCGTATCGTCCGGCTGCTTCCGGCTGGTCAACGACGAGATCACGGACCTTTACGCGCGCGTTCCCGTCGGAACGAAGGTGATCGTGCGGCACTGATCCGTATTTGTTTCAGCGCTTCGGATCATCCCGCTCTACGTGTCGAAGAGCCGCGCCGGCGTCTCGACCAGGATGCGCCGGCGCATCTGCGCGCTCGGCGTCCAATCCATGAACAGGTCGACGAGGTGTCCATCGTCAGGCATGACGGCGGCGTCGATCGATGGGTGCGGCCAGTCCGTACCCCAGACAAGACGGTCCGGGTTGGCGCGCAGCAAGGCATCGTGGAACGGCCGCGCATCCGGATAGTCCGGGAACCGATCCGAGAGCCGATAAGCGCCAGACAGCTTGACGTAGGCGTGGCCGTCGCCGACGAGCCGCAGCAGCGTCTGAAAGGCCGGATCGTCGATGCCGCGCTCTGCCGGGATGTTGAGCATGTGGTCGATGACTACCGGCATCTCGACCGACACCGCTTGCAGGCGCGGCGCCACGTCCGCCAGCAGGCGCCAGTCGCAGAACACCTGCATCACCCAGCCGAGATCACGCATGGTCGCGCGAAACGTCTCGAAAACGTCGAGGCCGACGCCGCGGATGTATCCCGGCTTGCCGGCGGTGGAGAACAGATGGAAGCGCAGGCCGCGCATCCCGAGGTGGTGCCAGTCGCGCAGGGTCTCCGGCGGGACGCGCGTATCGGTGATGCCGACGCCGCGGAAGCGTTGCGGATGACGCTCCAGCGCGTCGAGCACGGCGCGGTTGTCATAGCCGTGCGCATTGCCTTGCACGATCAATCCGCGCGCGAAGCCGAGCCGATCGAGAAGCGCGACGTAGTTCTCGACCGGCGCGGGCGGCGGCGTGTAGCCGCGTCCGGCGGTGAAAGGGAAACGATCGGGCGGCCCGAAGATGTGCGCGTGCGAATCCCAGGCGCCGGCCGGCAGCGGCGTTGCCGGGTGCTTCGGCTGCGCCACGGGGCCGGCGATCAGCGGCGGTATGTCGGATGGAGCATTCATCGCGCCGTCATCCCGTCGCCATCGAAAGGGAGCGCGTTCATCCGAGCTTGATATTCGCGTCGTGGATCACCTTGCCCCACTTCTCGATTTCCGACGCGACGAAAGCGCGGAACTCGTCCGGCGTATTCTCGCGCGCCTCGACATTGAGCTCCTTCAGCCGCTTGGCGACTTGCGGATCGCGCAGCGTCGCATTGAGGCCGGCGTTGAGCTTCTGCACGATCTCGGGCGCGGTGCCGCTCGGAACGAACACGCCGTTCCATTCGTAAGCCACGAAGCCAGGCAGCGTCTCCGCGACGATCGGCAGGTCGGGCAGGCTGGCGAGCCGTTCCTTTCCCGTGTGGGCGATGGCGCGCAGCGTGCCGGACTGCACGTGTCCGAGAGACGAGGCCGCGTTGGAGAAGAAGTACTTCACCTGTCCGGCGATCAGGTCGTTCAGCGCCGGCCCGCCACCGCGGTAGGGAACGTGATTGAGCTTCACGTTCGCCATGTGTTTGAACATTTCCAGGCACAGATGCTGCACCGAACCGTTGCCCGACGAGGCCCAGTTGAGGCCGTTCGGATCGGCCTTCGCGATCGCGATGACGTCGGCCACGGTCTTCGCCGGCACGCTGTTGTTGACCAGCAGGAAATTCGTCACCAGCGAGGCGAGGAACACCGGCTGGAAGTCTTTCACCGTGTCGTAGGGCAGCTTCGCGTAGAGCGACGGGTTGGTGGAGAAGGCGGTCGCATCGTAGAGGATCGTGTAGCCGTCGCGTTCGGCTTTGGAAACGACGCTGGCGCCGATGGTGCCGCCGCCACCGCCGCGGTTCTCGATCACGAACTGCTGGCCCATGATCTGCGACAGCTTCGCGAACAGGATGCGGCCGACGGTGTCGGCGCCGCCGCCGGCGGAATAAGGGATCAGCACTTTCACGCTGCGCGAGGGATACTCGTCCGCCGCCGCGGCGCGGCCGCGCGACAGGCCGACAACGGCCGGGCTCGCGGCGGCGGCGAGCAGAAGGCGGCGGCGCGAAAGCAACGATCTCTGTGGCATCGTACGTCCTCGAAATGGATTTAGCGCCGCGGCGCATTCGAATGGAAGGAAACGGAATCGTCGCGGCGAATGCGTTCGAGCAAATCGACCTCCCATGTGAGGTACTCGTTCATCGCATCCTGAACGCCGCTCGCGCGCTCGTACGGCTTGAGCCAGACGTCGACGGCTTCGTCCGCCATACGGGGATCGTCGGCTGAGAGCGCATGTCCGCCTGCTTTCCACGCCGCGTTTCCGCCCGAGAGATAGCGAACGTGGCCGTAGCCGGCCGCCCGGGCCTCGGGCACCGCGAGGGCGGCGAGGACGCCGTCTTCGGATGTCAGGACGAGATTTTCCGCGGCGGGAATTTTGGCGAGCGCCTGCGCCAGGCGCGCGCGGATCGCGAACCATGCGCCCGGAATATGGCCCCGGCGATAGTCGCGGCTGAGCGAGAGATCGACGATCGTCACCGCGCCGTGCGCCATCAGCGCCGCAAGCCCCGCGGCATCGAGCGCGCGATCGACCGAGGGCGCGCCGCCAAGGACAGGCGCCGCCGGGAAACCGGTCTCGGTTCCCGTGGCGACGAGAACGGCCACATCCTTCCAGCCCATCTGCAGGAGCCAGGAGGCCGTCATCACGGCGCGCACCGCGGCATCGTCGACGAGCACGATCCTCGCGCCGAGCGTGCCGACATATTGGTCGGTCGCCTGAACGAGTTGCCCGCCCGGCGCCGAGATCGCGCCGGCGACATGGCCTGCCTCGTATTCGGCCGGATCGCGCACGTCGAACAGGTAGAGCGTGCGCGCCTGCGCCTGTGCGCGCCATGTGTCGAGCGTGGCAAGATCGATCGTCTTGACGCCGAAGCGCGCGGCGACGCGCGCGGCAGCGGCGGACGCCTGCGCGGATCCGTCGGGCGACGGCCGGCCCGCGCGACGGTTCTTGCCGCTATCGCACTGGAAGCCGGCGAGCGTCCAGCCCATGGTGCCGTTGCGCAGCGCGACGACCTTGTTGGGGATGCCGGCATTGATGAGCGACTGCGCGCCGATGATGCTGCGCGTGCGCCCGGCGCAGTTCACGACGACGGTCGTCTTTGGAGAGGGGGCAAGGTCGTGAACGCGAAAGACAAGCTCCGCGCCCGGCACGTTCGTCGCGGTCGGAATCGAGATGCGCGAATACTCGTCGAAAGGACGGCTGTCGAGAACGACGATGTCCTCTCCGCCGCGGATCATGCGTTCGAGTTCGCCGGCGCCGATGCTTGGCGTGCCGCTGTCATGTTCGACGAACTCGCCGAACGCCTTGCTCGGCACGTTGACGCCGGAGAAAATCTCGTATCCGGCGGCGCCCCAGCCGCCGACGCCGCCGGCGAGGATCGAAACGTCGGAATAGCCGGCGCGTGCGAGAATGGCGGCGGCGCGCTCCGCGAGCCCGTCGTCGCCGTCGCAGAGGACGATGCGCGTCGCGCGGCGCGGCACCAGCCGCTCCATCCGCAATTCGAGACGGCTCAGCGGCAGCGAGCGGGCGTGGAGCAGGTGGCCTTGCGAGAAGATCAGCTCCTCGCGCAGATCGAGCAACGCCAACTCCTTGCCGTCGATCAGCATCGCTTTGAGCGCGGCGGGAGTGACGCTGCGCGCCGCCACGCCGGTCATCCTGTCGGCCGCCACGATCAGGTCGCCTGCTGCGCGCTCATGCGCTTGATCTTCCCGGTCTCGAGGTCGAAGGCGTCGCGCTCGATGCGGTCGAGATTGGTGCCGGTGACGCGGATGAAGCGCGCGCCTTCGGGATAGTCGATTGAGTGGATGGCGCCGTCCTGGTAGATGCCGGCCTGGCCGGCCGCGAGACGGTATTTCTTGACCGGCTTCAGCGTCGCTTTGTCCGCATCGGAGCGATCGTCCGTGCGCTCCCACTCCGTCATGTCGGTGTACTTTACGGCCTGCCCGTAGATCGCCCACGACCGGCCGTGATCGTGCGGCGGAGAGACGCGCGCCTTGGTGTTGACGTGGGCGAGAACCTGAAAGCCGAGGTCCTTGTCTTCGTACAGAAGCTTCAAGCCTGTTGGCGCGTTGTCGCCGCAGGTCGCTTCGACGAAGGCGCCGTTGTGCAGCAATTTCTCCAGATTGGCGCGGATTTCCTCGCGGCCGCCGGGGCCGGGATCGCGCCTCAAGGTTTCGCGACAATCGTGAACGAAGGTGTCGAGATCGTAGGGCATTGTTTTTCTCTCCCTGTACCGCGGACGGAGCGCACGCTTGCGGCAACTGTCGCGCATCAGCGCCCGCAACGCCAGTGTCTCGAATCCGAAGTCCGCCTCATTGTGCACCGCTTTCCTTAGCGAGCTTCGGATTCGAAAAGAGACCGGTGTTTCTACGATTCTAGTGTGGTGAGGTTCAGAAGTTCGCTTTGAAGGACTCGCTGAGAAAAATGAAGCGGATTTCTGAACCACCACTGGTGGGTAGGCAGCGCGCCGGCGATGCGTATGATGCGCGTGACGGATGATCGAGAGCGGGAAAATTGCCGATGAAGGGCGTCGTATTCGAAGGAGACCGGAAGATTTCGCTGGCGGAGTTCCCCGATCCGGAGCCGGGGCCTGGCGAGGTCGTGTTGGAGATCAAGGCTTCCGGGATGTGCGGGTCCGACCTGAAATACTATCGCTCCGGCAAGGCCGCGATCAGTCCGGCGCTCGGTGCGCATCGCGGCCCGGTGATCGCCGGCCACGAGCCATGCGGCGTGGTCGTCGCGGTCGGCGCGAACGTGCCCGCCAATCAGGCGCGGATCGGTCAGCGCGTCATGGTGCATCATTATCGCGGGTGCGGCGTGTGCCCGCAGTGCCAGACCGGATGGATGCAGCTTTGCGACGACGGTGTCCTCGAGGTGTACGGCACCACCGGCCATGGCGGGCATGCCCGCTACATGAAATGTCCGGCGCGCACGCTGGTGCCGCTGCCGGATGAACTGTCGTTCGACGCGGGCGCGGCGATCTCCTGCGGCACCGGCACCGCCTGGGGCGCGCTCAAGCGTCTCGACCTCAGCGGCGAGCAGACCATCGCGATCTTCGGCCAGGGGCCGGTCGGGCTCTCCGCCACGCTGCTTGCGGCGCAGATGGGCGCGCGCGTCATCGCGCTCGACACCAACGAGCAAAGGCTGTCGCAGGCCAAGGCGTTCGGCGCGCACGAGACCATCGATCCGACCAAGACCAACGATGTCGTCGGTGCGATCAAGGATCTGACGCATGGGCGCGGCGCCCATGCGACGCTCGATGCGTCGTCCTCGCCGCTGGCGCGGGCGCAGGCCGTGCGGGCGCTGCGCACCTGGGGCAAGGCCTGCTATGTCGGGGAAGGCGGACAGGTGACCCTCGACGTCAGTCCGGACATGCTGCGCCGGCAGGTTACCCTCATCGGCTCGTGGACGTTCTCAACGGTCGGACAGGGCGATTGCGCGCGGTTCGTCGCCGAGCGGGGGATCGATCTCGACCGGCTTTTCACGCACCGCTGGACGCTCGAACAGGCCGACGAGGCCTACAAGGTGTTCGATCGGCAGACTGAAGGCAAAGGCGTGATCCATCCGTCATAGGCCGGGGGCGGATTTCCGCGATCCTGCAACCGTCGACCGGGAGCCGAGGCGCGCCGCTTCCGGCGCGCTTCGCATCGGGGTCAGGTCGCGTGCGGCTTCATCAGTTCGCCGCGAAGCAGTAAAGCAGCCCCGCGCCACCGGTACTGCGAAGCGCCGCTTGGCCGCAGCCTCCGCCTTCGCCGCGTGAAAGGTGCGACGTGTTCCATGACTTGGCGGGCGCCGAGTCGTCATGGCGAGCCTACCTCTCCGCCACGGCGGCGGACGGCAAGCCGGCTGTGAATGCGCGCGATCGCGCCAGTTGTTGACAATGCCGGTCCGCTCCTTCGAGACCGCCGAGGTCGGCCCCTTTGCCGAGACCCGCGCTGGTGACGAAGAAGGTCATCGAGGATGCGCGGCCCGCTGGGCAAAGGCGGCATCGTCCGCCGGGATCGAGGCGAGGGGAACAAAAAGTACGGCTGACCAAAGCAAC
>JBDHSU010000067.1:0-22093 GCA_039808325.1 Variibacter sp.
CGTTCCGCAAAGGCGAGGCGACCATCCTCGTCGCCTCCGACGTCGCGGCCCGCGGCCTCGACATCCCGGCGGTGAGCCACGTCTTCAATTTCGACGTCCCCTATCACCCGGACGACTACGTGCACCGCGTCGGCCGCACCGGCCGCGCCGGGCGCCTCGGCACCGCGATGACCCTTGTC
Organism: Variibacter sp.; assembly: GCA_039808325.1. Classification (GTDB taxonomy): domain Bacteria; phylum Pseudomonadota; class Alphaproteobacteria; order Rhizobiales; family Xanthobacteraceae; genus JAFKKS01. The sequence continues at coordinate 180 of JBDHSU010000067.1, forward strand.
GGCTCGAGCACCGACAAGAAAGCCGTCGCCGCGATCGAGAAGCTCACCGGCCAGACGATCGGCTGGCTCGACACCCCGCCGCCGGCCGAATCCGAGGACGGCGAGCGGCCGGCCCGAAAGGAGCGCCATTCTCGCGGCGGCCGCTCGGACAAGCGCCGTGGCCGCAATCCGCGCCCGGCCGAGGACGACCCCGCCGCCCAGGGAACCGTGGCGCGCCTCGACGAGGCTCGCGACCGCCGCCGTGCGCGGCCGCAGCGGCAGCCTGAGCCCGCCAGCGACGGCGTCGAAAGCCATTTACCGGCCTTTCTGTTGCGCCCGATCCGCGTCAAAGCCTGACCGGGAGCCCCGCAGGCCCGCTCGGCCTGCGGCAACTCGGCACGGTCTATAATCCGTTTACCAGACATTTATTCCCATCCCCTAGTGTAGCCTGACAGCGTCGGGATACCGCCACGACGAAGTCGTCGGGTGGATTCGGCCTAGGGGACTGTGATGAATCCGTCGGCTCGCGAGCACGAACGCACGATCGCGCTTGCCCACATCGCCATCGGCCAGATACGCGCGCTGCGCCTGCCGGCGGAACCGCGCAACTACGAGTTCTTCTTTCACTACGCCGGCGCCCGCAATCCGGCCTTCAACAAGGCCGTGAACGAGCTGCTTGCGACCAAGAAGACGCTCTCGGATGCCGACATCGCCGAGCTCTTTCAGAAACACCTCGTCAAGGAGCCGCCGGGAGACCAGGTGGAAGCCCTGGGCGCCAAGGTCGTCGGCGAGATCGATCAGGTGATGGCGATGATCGATGCCGCCGTCGGATCGGCGAGCGACTATAGCGCCACCCTCGCCGACGCCTCGCAGCAGATCGGCCATGCGACGGATCGGGAGGCGCTGCGCGCGATCGTCGAAAGTCTGGTCGGCACGACCAAGGAAGTCGAGCGCGCCAACCATGCGCTGGAGGCGCGCCTGCATGCCTCGCGGCAGGAGATCAGGCAGTTGCACGAAAGTCTCGAAATCGTGCGCAACGAGAGCCTGACCGACCCGCTGACGACGCTCTCCAACCGGAAATATTTTGACCAGGCGCTGTCGCGCATGATGGCGGACGCCGCGCGCAAGAACGAATCCTTGTCGCTGATGATGCTCGATATCGATCACTTCAAGACCTTCAACGACAATTTCGGGCATCTGACCGGCGACCAGGTTCTCCGCCTCGTGGCGCTGTGCATCAAGGAAAACGTGAAGGGCCTCGACATCGCCGCGCGCTACGGCGGCGAGGAGTTCGCGGTGATCCTACCGAATACGGCGTTGCGCCAGGCGCTCACCGTCGGCGAACACGTCCGCCGCGCCGTGATGACAAGGGAGTTGATGAAACGCTCGACCGGCGCTTCCCTCGGCCGCATCAGCATTTCGGCGGGCATCGCCCTATGCCGCAAAGGCGAGACGGCACCGAGTTTCCTCGGCCGCGCCGACGCCTGCCTTTACGCCGCCAAGCGCACGGGCCGCAACAAAGTGGTGTGCGAAAGCGATCCGGAATTCGCGAGCGCGGCGAGCGCGCAGGTGGCGTAGCTTCCGCCTCAACCGGCCGGCGCGCGTTGCGCGGGCGTGATCGCGACCGACTCGCCGCATCCGCACGCGGACGTCTGGTTCGGATTGTTGAAGACGAACTGCGCGGCGAGCTTGTCGACCTTGTAGTCCATCTCGGTGCCGAGCAGGAACAGGATCGCGCTCGGATCGACAAAGACGCGCGCGCCCTTGTCCTCGACGATCTCGTCGCCCGGCTTGGCGGTTTCCGCGTATTCGACCTTGTAGCTCATGCCGGCGCAGCCGCCCTTGCTGATCCCGACGCGGATGCCGGCGACCGGCCTGTCGGCCTTGGCCATGATGTCGCGCACGCGCGCGGCCGCGGCATCCGTCAGGCTCATCACCTGAAGCTTTGCGCGCTGACCTGCCATCGTGTCACTCCTTCGGCCGGGCTGCATCCGACGCGATCATAACATAAGTGCCGATTCCGTCCCGCAAAGGGCCGCGCCTGCCGCGCCTCACCACATGTTGAGGACGGCCCGCGCCTCGTCCGACATGCGGCTGACGTCCCACGGCGGGTCCCAGACCACATTGACCTTCACATCGCCCACCCCGGCGACGGTGGAGACCGCGCCCTCGACCATGATCGGCAATTCCTGCGCCGAAGGGCAGTTCGGCGTCGTCAGCGTCATGTCGACGGTGACGGTGCGGTCGTCCGCGACATCGACGCGGTAGATCAGGCCGAGTTCGTAGATGTCAGCCGGGATCTCCGGATCGTAAACGGTCTTGAGCGCGGCGGTGATATCGTCGCCGAGCCGCGCCAGCTCCTCCGGCGGCAGCGCCGCCGTGGAGTTATTCTCATTCGAAACAGCGCCCGTTTCCGCCGGCGCGGCCGCGTCTTTGACATCGTCATTCATGCGAACAAATCCTGCGCCTTGAGAAGCGCCTGTGCAAGCGCGTCGACTTCGGCGCGCGTGTTGTACATCGCGAACGAGGCCCGGCACGTCGCCGTCACCCCATATCGCGCGAGCAGCGGCATCGTGCAATGGGTCCCGGCCCGCACGGCGACGCCCGAACGGTCGATGACGGTCGCGACATCGTGCGGATGCGCGTTCTTCAGCGCGAAAGAGACGATCGACGCCTTCTCCTTCGCGTTGCCGATGATGCGCAGCGAGTTGACCTCGCCGAGCCGCCGGTGCGCGTACTTCACCACGTCGTTCTCGTGCGCGCGGATGCGCGCCTTGCCGATCGACTGCACGTAGTCGATCGCGGCGCCGAGCGCGATCGCCTGCACGATCGCCGGCGTCCCCGCCTCGAACTTGTGCGGCGGATCGCCGTAGGTGACGCGATCCTCGAACACGTCGCGGATCATCTCGCCGCCGCCGTTGAACGGCCGCATCGCCGCGAGGAGATCGTACTTGCCGTAAAGCACGCCGATGCCGGTCGGGCCGTACACCTTGTGGCCGGTGAAGACATAGAAGTCGCAGCCGATGTCGCGCACGTCGATATCGAGATGCACCGCGCCCTGGCTGCCGTCGATGAGCACCGGAATGCCGCGCGCATGCGCGATGCGGGTGACCTCCTTCACCGGCACGATGGTGCCGAGCGCGTTCGACATCTGCGTCATCGCCACCATCTTGGTGCGCGGCGTCAGCAGCTTCTCGAACTCGTCGATCAGGAAATTGCCGTCCTCGTCGATCGGCGCCCACTTGATCACCGCGCCATAGCGCTCGCGCAGGAAGTGCCACGGCACGATGTTGGAGTGATGCTCCATGATCGAGAGGACGATCTCGTCGCCGGGGCGGATGCGATCCTGGCCGAACGTATAGGCGACGAGATTGATCGCCTCCGTCGCGTTGCGCGTGAAGACGATCTCTTCCGCACGCTCGGCATTGAGAAACGCCCTCACCGTCTCGCGCGCGCCCTCGTAAGCCTCGGTCGCGGCGTTCGCGAGATAATGCAGGCCGCGATGCACGTTGCCGTACTCGCTCGTATAGGCTTTCTGGATGCGGTCAAGCACGGCGTTCGGCTTCTGCGCCGAGGCGGCGTTGTCGAGGTAGACGAGCGGCTTGCCGTAGACCTGCATCGCGAGCGCGGGAAAATCCGCGCGGATGCGCTCGACGTCGTAGGTACCGTTAGAAACCGCGGGATGCATGCCACTCCGCCTATCTGAGGCCGCCGCCCTTCGAGGCTCGGCGCTACGCGCCTCGCGCCTCAGGATGACGGGCCAACTCCGAGCCCAATTCCGTCATCCCGAGGAGCCCGGCGAAGCCGGGCCTCGAAGGACGACGGCCCATGACCTACCCCCGCGCCTTCAGCCACTCCGCCGCGAGTTCGAGCAACGCCTCGCGCACGCCCTCGTGCTCGATGGTCTCGATCGCCTCGCCGACGAAGGACTGAATGAGCAGCGCCTCGGATTCTTTCTTCGGAATGCCGCGCGCCATCAGATAGAACAGCAGTTCCTCGTCGAGCGCGCCGGCGGTCGCGCCGTGGCCGCAGACGACGTCGTCGGCGAAGATCTCAAGCTCCGGCTTGTTGTCCGCCTCGGCGCTTTCGGAAAGCAGGAGCGCGTGGCTCGCCATCTTGCCGTCGGTTTTCTGCGCGCCGGGCTGCACGATGATCTTGCCTTGGAAGATGCCGCGGCTTTCGTCGTCGAGAACGTGCTTGAAGAGTTCGCGGCTCTCGCAGCCGAGCGACCCGTGATCGACGACCAGCGTCGTATCGACGTGCTGGCGGTCCTTCAATAAATTGCCGCCGTTGATCGCGACCTTGCTGTCGTCGCCGATCACGTTGAGGAACACCTGATTGCGCGTGACGGCGCTGCCGGTCGTGAACGCGAAATCGTGCATCCGCGCCTCCGCGCCGACGCGCGCCATCGTGGTGCCGAGATGCAGCGCCTTGCCGCCGTCGCGCCCGATCTTCACGTGATCGAAATGCGCGCGATCGCCGACCACGGCGTCGAGCGCGGTGTTGACCTGGTAGTCGACGCCGGCCGGACCTTCGAACGTCTCGACGAGCGTCAGCGCCGCGTCGTTGCCCAGCGACACCATCGAACGCGTGAACGTCGCCGCCGCGTCGCCGGTGAAGACGTAGGCGACCACGATCGGCCGCGCGATCTTGGCGCCGTCGGCGACACGAACGATCACACCGTCGGTCATGAAGGCGGTGTTGAGCGCCACCGCCACGTCCTTGGTGGGAACCGTCTGTCCGATCCCCGACGCCGCGCCGTCGTTGCGCGCCAGGGCGTCGGAGAGCGAAACGATGCTGAGGCCCGCCTCCAGGTTCTTCGTGTCGGAAAGCTCCGGCACGAACGTGCCGTTGACGACGACCAGCCGCCGCGCATCGACGCCCGCGAGGACGCCGGCGCCCTTCGCCGCGGCGAGCGCGGAATCGAGCGCCGTCTTGCCGGGCTTCCCGGCCAACGGCTTGGCCTCGCGCATCAGCGCGCGCAGGTCGGTATATTTCCACTCCTCGACGCGGCGATGCGGCAGCCCCGCCTCCTCGAACATGCGGAAGGCGTCGGCGCGCTCACGCTCGGCGCCGACGAGGCGCGGCTTGAGGTCCGAGAACGCCCCGGCGAGCGCCTGCTCGGCCGCGGTCCTGATCTGGCGAACGTCGGCGGTCATCGCATCACTCCGCCGCTTCGCGATATTCGGCGTAGCCGTGCGCCTCGAGCTCGAGCGCCAGCTCCTTACCGCCGGTCTTCACTACGCGGCCCTTCGCCATGACGTGCACGACATCGGGCACGATGTAATTGAGCAAGCGCTGATAGTGCGTGATGACGATCATGCCGCGATCGGGCGAACGCAGCGCGTTGACGCCGTCGGCGACGATCTTCAGCGCGTCGATGTCGAGGCCGGAGTCGGTCTCGTCGAGCACGGCGAGACGCGGCGCCAGCATCGCCATCTGCAGGATCTCGTTGCGCTTCTTCTCGCCGCCGGAGAAGCCGACATTGACGCCGCGCTTGAGCATATCCATGTCGATCTGGAGCTTGCCGGCGGTCTCCTTCACCTGCTTCATGAACTGCGGGATCGTCAGCTCGCTCTCGCCGCGGCGCTTGCGCTGCGCGTTGAGCGCGGTGCGCAGGAACGTCATGGTGGCGACGCCGGGAATTTCCATCGGATACTGGAACGCGAGGAAGATGCCCTTCGCGGCGCGCTCGTCCGGCTCCATCTCGAGCACGTTCTCGCCGTCGAGCAGCACCTCGCCCTCGGTGACCTCGTAATCGTCCTTGCCCGCGAGCACATAGGCGAGCGTCGACTTGCCCGACCCGTTCGGCCCCATGATCGCGTGGACCTTGCCCTTCTCGACGGTGAGGGTGAGACCGTTGAGGATCTTCTTGCCCTCGATCTCGACGTGCAGGTTCTTCACTTCAAGCAACGACATCGTTCTGTCTTTCCTTAAATCGGGCCGTCGATCCTTCGAGGCTCGGCCTTCGGCTTCGCACCTCAGAATGACGGAATGACACTCAGCGCCTTGACCGTCATCCTGAGGTGCCCGCGTCAGCGGGGCTCGAAGGATGAACGGCCGCTACGGTCGAATTAGCCGACAGACCCTTCCAAGCTGATCGAAATCAGCTTCTGCGCCTCGACGGCGAACTCCATCGGGAGTTGCTGCAACACGTCCTTGACGAAGCCGTTGACGACGAGCGCCACCGCCTCCTCTTCCGACAATCCGCGCTGCTGGCAGTAAAACAGCATGTCCTCGGAGATCTTCGAGGTCGTCGCCTCGTGCTCGAACACGGCGGAGGAATTCTTCGCCTCGATGTAGGGCACGGTGTGCGCGCCGCACTTGTCGCCGACGAGCAGCGAGTCGCAGTTGGTGAAGTTGCGCGCGTTCGTCGCTCTGCGCTGCGCCGAGACGAGCCCGCGATAGGTGTTCTGCGAGTAGCCGGCGGCGATGCCCTTCGAGATGATGCGGCTCGTCGTGTTCTTGCCGAGATGCAGCATCTTGGTGCCGCTGTCGACCTGCTGATAACCGTTGGAAATGGCGATCGAGTAGAACTCGCCCTGCGAGTTGTCGCCGCGCAGGATGCAGCTCGGATACTTCCAGGTGATCGCCGAACCGGTCTCGACCTGCGTCCACGAAATCTTCGCGTTCCTGCCGCGGCAATCGCCGCGCTTGGTCACGAAGTTGTAGATGCCGCCCTTGCCCTCGCTGTCGCCAGGGTACCAGTTCTGCACCGTCGAGTATTTGATCTCGGCATCGTCGAGCGCGATCAATTCGACCACCGCCGCGTGCAACTGGTTCTCGTCGCGCATCGGCGCCGTGCAGCCCTCGAGGTAGCTCACATAGGCGCCCTTGTCGGCGATGATCAGCGTACGCTCGAACTGGCCGGTGTTCTTCTCGTTGATGCGGAAATAGGTGGAGAGCTCCATCGGGCAGCGCACGCCCGGCGGCACGTAGACGAACGAGCCGTCCGAGAACACCGCCGAATTGAGCGTCGCGAAGAAGTTGTCGGAGGTCGGAACGACCGTGCCGATATACTGCTTCACGAGGTCGGGATGCTCGCGCAGCGCCTCCGAGATCGGCATGAAGATCACGCCGGCCTTCTTCAGCTCCTTCTGGAATGTGGTCGCGACGGACACCGAATCGAACACCGCGTCGACCGCGACGCGCATGCCGCTGGTGTTCTCCTCGAGCCCGTCGAAATCGCGATTGTCGTTGCCGCCCGGCTTCTTCACGCCGGCGAGGATTTCCTGCTCGCGCAGCGGAATGCCGAGCTTCTCGTAAGTGCGCAGGATTTCGGGATCGACCTCGTCGAGCGAGGCCAATTCCTTCTTCTTCGGCGCGGAATAGTAATAGATATCCTGATAATCGATCGGCTTGTAATCGACGCGCGCCCAATGCGGCTCCTGCATGGTCAGCCAGCGCCGATACGCTTCGAGCCGCCACTCCAGCATCCAGGCCGGCTCGCCCTTCTTCTCGGAGATGAAGCGGACGGTGTCCTCGCTCAGACCCTTGGGGGCTTTTTCGGACTCGATGAGGGTTTCAAACCCATACTTGTATTGATCGACGTCGATCCGTCGAACCTGATCGACGGTTTCCTGTACGGCTGGCATACCTTTTCCTTCCACTCACGGTTTCAAGGACCGCGGGACGGTCTCATTGATGGACGTACTTCCGTTCGCTCGCTGCTGCTAAAAACTCCGCAATTTCCGGCTCATGCCGCGATTCCCCGTTGACGCGTAGGTAATGCTTCAACGTGCTTTCTCCAAGCCTGAAGAAAGCCGTCGACGTCCTCCGCCTGGGTATCTCTGCCGAAACTGACGCGGATCGCTCCGCTCGCGATGTCGGGCGGGACGCCCATTGCCGCAAGCACATGCGAGGGCGCCACCTTGCCCGACGAGCAGGCCGCGCCGGACGACACCGCCACCCCCTCGAGATCGAGCGCGATGAGCGCCGTTTCGGCCTTCACGCCGGCGAGAGCGAAGAGGACCGTATTGGCGACCCGTGGCTGCTCCGCACCAAAGATGACGGTATCGGCGGCCGCTTCGTACAAACCGGCCTCGAGGCGGTGGCGCAGCGCCGTCAGCCGCGCCTGGTCGCTTTCGTCTCGTTGAGAGGCGGCTTCCGCCGCCGCGCCGAACCCCATGATGGCGGCGACGTTTTCCGTTCCGGCCCGCCGGCCGCGCTCCTGCCGGCCGCCCTTGATCAAGGCGCCGCCGAGATCGACCCGATCGCTGCAAATGAGCGCGCCCGCGCCCTGCGGCCCGCCGAGTTTGTGCGACGACAGCGTCAAGAGATCGAGGCCCAGCGCGTCGAAACGAAGGGCCACGCGCCCCGCCGCCTGCACCGCGTCGACATGGATGAACCCGCCGGCCTCCCGCGTCAGCGCGGCGGCTTCCTCGACCGGCTGCACCACGCCGGTTTCATTGTTGACCGCCATCACCGAAATGAGCGGCGCGACCCCCGCCGCCTGCGCCGCGCGCAACCGCCGTGCCAAATGCGCGATATCGACGACGCCGCCCGCCGTCACCGGCAAGACCTCGACCTCCCCTGCCGCGAAGCGATTCCCTTCGAGAACGGACGGATGCTCGATCGCCGAGACAAACAGCCGCACCGGCCGCTTTTCTGCCGATCGCCCCGCCGGACGCAGATTCGGGCCGAGCGCCAGGACATTGGCTTCCGTCGCGCCGGAGGTGAATACCACCTGCGACGGCTTGGCTCCGACGAGCGTCGCCACCTGCCCCCGCGCCGTTTCGATGAGCGCACGCGCGGCACGCCCCTCCGCATGCACCGACGAGGCGTTGCCGCCGATGTCGAGCGCCGCGAGCATCGCCGCGCGCGCCTCGGCCCGCAGCGGCGCCGTCGCGTTCCAATCGAGGTAGATGCGCCGACGCATTAAAGACGGATTCCTTCAAGACACTTGCAATTCGGGGCACCGATCATGATAAAGGCTTCTCACCCGCCGCAGCGTGTCCCATCCAACGGTTTCGGCCGAACAGGGTAATTTAGAATTGTTCTAAATTAGCGGCGTCAAGCAATCACGTCAAGCGCGCCATGGCGGTTTCGACAAGCCGCTCGAGGGTTTTGAGGCCAGCAAGCATGCCCGAGGTTATCTTTACCGGTCCGAGCGGCCGGATTGAAGGCCGATACCACCCCGCACGCGCCAAGAACAGCCCGTTGGCCATCATCCTGCATCCGCATCCGCAGTTCGGCGGGACGATGAACCATCAGATCGTCTATCAGCTCTACTACGCCTTCGCGCACCGCAACTTCGCCGTCCTGCGCTTCAATTTCCGCGGCGTCGGCCGCAGTCAGGGCTCGTTCGACCACGGAACGGGCGAGCTCTCGGACGCCGCTTCGGCGCTGGACTGGGCGCAGACGATCAACCCGGAGGCGCGAAGCTGCTGGATCGCCGGCTTCTCGTTCGGGTCCTGGATCGGCATGCAGCTCCTCATGCGCCGCCCGGAAATCGAGGGCTTCATCTCGGTCGCCCCGCCGGCGAACCTCTACGACTTCTCCTTCCTCGCCCCCTGCCCGTCGTCCGGCCTGATCGTGCACGGCGACAAGGACGCGGTCGTGCCGCCCAAGGACGTCACGACGCTCGTCGAGAAGCTGAAGACGCAGAAAGGGATCGTGATCGAGCAGAAGGTCATCCCCGGCGCCAACCACTTCTTCGACGGCAAGATCGAAGCCCTGATGCAAACCGTTACCGGCTACCTCGACAAACGGCTCGCCGCGGGGCGTAAACCGACGGCTGCCTGACGGTCCGCGCCGCAACCGGCAAAGCGTACCCTGACCGATGCGGGCTTTACTCAACGTCGCTCTGGCCCTCGTCGTCGTCCTGGGGGCCTTCTACGGGACGGCGCGCTATCTCACGCAAGTGCCGGAAAACGACGCGCTCGTGCCGCTGCCGCCGCTGAGCGCGGCGGAGCAAGCGCTGATCCCGCGTCTCAAAGGCCATGTCGAGACGCTGACGCGCGGCGAACGCAATATCGCGCACTACGACCAGCTCGAAAACGCGGCGCAGTATATCGAGCAGCAACTCGCGGCCTACGGCTACAAGCCGATCCGGCACGAATTCACCGTCGGCGGCAAGACCGTCCGCAACATCGAAGTCGTGCATGAGCGGCCGCAGGTGGCGATAGATGGCACGCTCGTCGTCGGGGCGCATTACGACAGCGCGCCCGGCTCTCCGGGCGCGGAGGAGAATGCGACGGGCGTGGCCGCGCTGCTCGAATTCGCGCGCGAGGTCGCCGCATCGGCTGCGATCGGCACCAAGCGGATCCGCATCTTCTTTTTCGTCAACGGCGCGCGCCCCTACTTCAAGACGAACGACATGGGCAGCCTGCGGGTCGCGAAAGAGCTTGCGGCCCGCGGCGAGAAAGTCACGGCGATGTTTTCGCTGGATTCGCTCGGCTACTATTCACGCGAACCGAGAAGCCAGAATTATCCGCCGCTGATCGGCATGCTTTTACCCAGGACGGGCGACTTCGTTTCGGCTGTCGGCCTTCTCAACGCGCGAACGATCGCGCGCCGCGTTTCGCGATTGTTCCCGGCCTATAGCCCGTTTCCTCTCCTCACCGCTGTCGGCCCCTCGCTCATTCCGACGCTCGAGGTGTCGGACAACTGGGCCTTCGCGCGGACCGGCGTGCCCGCGCTCGTCTTCACCGACACCGGCCCGCTTCGCTATCCGCATTTCGGGCTGCCGACCGATACGCCCGACAAGATCAAATACGAGGACCTTGCGCGCGTGACGCACGGCATTATTCCCATTCTCCGCGGCGTTTTGCAGTAACGGCGCTAGGCAGCGCGCCGCGACGGCGTCGCGACGACGCCGCCCGGCATCGGCGCCGGCGTGCCGGTGGTGGTCGGAAACGTGATGGGAAGCCCCCGCAGCCGGCGCACCGCGAGAAACGCGAAGGCCTGCGCCTCGAGCGCGTCCCCCGACCAGCCGATCGCGCCGGCGCCTTGCACCGTCGCCGGCGCGAGCGCGTCGAGCAACATCCGCATGAGGGTCGGATTGCGCGCGCCGCCGCCGGCGACGATCCAGCTCCGCGGCGGCCTCGGAAGATGCGGCACGATCGCCGCGACGCCCGCCGCCGTGAACGCCGTCAGCGTCGCCGCGCCGTCCTGCGGCGAGAGGACCGGCATGGCGCGGTAAATATCCGCGAAGGCGTTGCGGTCGAGCGACTTCGGGCACGGCTGACGGAAGAACGGATCGCTCAGCGCGTGGGCGACGAAGTCCCGATCCACTCGGCCGGCGGCGGCGGCCGCGCCGTCGCGATCCATCGCCGCGCCGGTCCGCGCCTGCATGAAATCGTCGATCAGCGCATTGCCCGGCCCCGTGTCGCAGGCGACGGGGTCGTCTTCGCCGTCCACATAGGTCACGTTCGCCACGCCGCCGACATTGAGCACCGCGACGGGCTCCGGCAGGCCGCGCCCGCGCAGCAGCGCGCGGTGATACACCGGCACCAGCGGCGCCCCCTGCCCGCCGGCCGCGACATCCAGCGCGCGGAAATCGAACACCACCGGAATGCCGGCGCGCTCGGCCAAAGCCTCCCCGTTGCCGATCTGCACCGTCAGGCGCGCCTGCGGCCGGTGCAGCACCGTCTGGCCATGGAAGCCGACCACGTCGACCTGGGAAGCTTTGAGGCCATGCCGGCGCAGGAACGCCTCCACGGCGTCCGCATGCGCCGCGGTGACGAAGGCTTCGGCTTGCGCAAGCGTGGCGGAGCGCGCCTCGCGATCCGTCAGCGTCGCCGCTTCCGCCACGGCCTCGCGCAGCAGCCGGCGGCCGGCCTCGGAATAGGGCTGGTAGCCGGTCGGCCCGAAGCGGGCCACCCGCTCTCCATCGGTTTCGATCAGGGCGGCGTCGACCCCGTCCATCGAGGTTCCGCTCATCAGCCCGATGGCGACGAGATCAGGCATGGCGCCCCCTGTGAATTGTTGCCACGAAGCTGTTATACCGCGCCAGCCACCATAAATCCCCGGCCGTTAACGGGTTGCTGAAGCCACGGCCTTTCGACAGAGCGTCCGCATGAGCACTTTCAAATCCGACTTCCTCAACGTGCTCGCGAGCCGCGGCTATACCCATCAGATCTCCGAGCCGGACGCGCTCGACCAACTCGCCGCGTCGCAGCCGATCACCGCCTATATCGGCTACGACTGCACGGCGCCCTCCCTGCATATCGGCCATCTGCTGCCGACGATGATGCTGTACTGGATGCAGCAGACCGGCCACCGGCCGATCGCGCTCATGGGCGGGGGAACCACCCGCGTCGGCGACCCTTCCGGCAAGGACGAGAGCCGCAAGGTACTGACCGAGGAGGTCATCAACGACAACCTCGAGAGCATCCGCCGGACCTTCTCGAAGTTCCTCACGTTCGAGGGCGACGGCGGCAACGCCATCATGGCGAACAACGCCGAATGGCTGAACACGCTCAACTACATCGACTTCCTGCGCGACGTCGGCCGCCACTTCTCGGTCAACCGCATGCTGAGCTTCGATTCGGTGAAGCTGCGGCTCGACCGCCAGCAGGAGCTTTCGTTCCTCGAATTCAACTACATGATCCTGCAAGCCTACGACTTCGTCGAACTGCACAAGCGGCACGGCTGCGTGCTGCAGATGGGCGGCTCCGACCAGTGGGGCAATATCATCAACGGCATCGACCTCGGCCGCCGCATGGCCAACGCGCAACTGTTCGCGCTGACGGCGCCGCTGATCACGACGTCGTCGGGCGCGAAAATGGGCAAGACCGCCGCCGGCGCCGTCTGGCTCAACGCCGATCTGATGAGCCCCTACGCCTACTGGCAGTTCTGGCGCAACACCGAGGACGGCGACGTCGAGCGCTTCCTCAAGCTGTTCACGATCCTGCCGCTCGACGAGATCGCGCGCCTCGCCAAGCTTGCCGGGCAGGAACTCAACGAGGCGAAGAAAGTGCTCGCCACCGAGGCGACCGCGCTGATGCACGGCCGCGCCGCCGCCGACGACGCCGCGGAGACCGCGCGCCGCACCTTCGAGGAAGGCGCGCTCGCCCAGTCGCTGCCGACGGTGGCCCTCGCCAGGAGCGAACTCGCCGCCGGTCTCGGCGTGCTCAGCGCCTTCGTGAAGGCGGACCTCGTCGCCTCGACCAGCGAAGCGCGGCGGCAGGTCAAGGGCGGCGGCTTGCGCGTCAACGACGCGGTCGTCGATGACGAACGCAGGCAACTCGGCGAAGGCGACGTGACGCCGGAGGGCGTGATCAAGCTTTCGCTCGGACGCAAGCGCCACGTTCTGCTCAAGCCGGTGTGAGCCTCAGCGCGTCACATCCGGCATCTGCAGCGACTGTTCCTCGTTCCCACCGCGGAACTCGAACAGCTTGCGCAGGAATCCCGGCGCGACCGCCGACATCGGATTGACCTGAAGCATGGGCCGTTGCGGCGAGCCGACGACCTGATAGGTGATGCCGAGCAGCCCCTCGTTCGATCCGCCGCCGAGGAACAGCCCGACGATCGGCAAGCGTCCGAACATATTGTTGAGCGCGTAGGCGGGAACGAAAGTGCCGCGCAGCCTCACCTCGTCGCGCGAGTAGTCGAGGTAGCCGTCCATGGTGGCACCGACGGACGGCCCCCAGACCACGCCGTCGCGAACGGTGAAGCGCCCGGGCGAGCGCGTGAACTCCACGCGCATGCGCGAGAACGAGACGCCGCTCCCTGTCGACGGCCGCGCCCGGCCGGTACGATCATAGCTCGGCGGCGCCGAGCCGCTCGACGCCACGCTTTCCAGCGCCGGCTCGCCGCGCACGGTGAAATCGTGAACGTTGATCAATCCCTCCTGCGCCGCGCCGTCGGCGGTCGGGGCATCCATCGCGATCGATACGTTGCCGCCGAAGACGCGCGCGTAGGTATCGGTAAAGCGGAACAGCGCCCCCGCATCGCTCGATTCGAGCACGACGACCTGGCGACCGTTGCCGCGCGGCCGCAGGCTGGCGCTGACGCGCGCGGTGCTGCCGATCTTGCCGTTCATCGCCAGCGTGCGAATTTGCCCGTTCCGCCGCGTCAGGCGCAGATCGATGCCGCGCAACGCTTCGCCGTGATGGCCGGTAACCGCGCCCACCTTCACGTCGAGGTCGAGGTCGGTGCTATTTTTGGACCTCTTGTCCGGCTTCTCGCCGGACACGGTGTTCTTGACGAAGCCGCGCCCGTCGTAGAGGTCGCCGCGCATCACGACCTTCAGAACGCCGTCGTTCGTACGGTCGGCGCGAAGCGACGTCTTGTCGCCGTCCGAGAGCGCGAAGCTCGGGAAACTCGCGTGCACGACCTCGAAATTGCTGTCGACCTCGACGCTGCCGCGCACCGAAGCGCCGGCGCCTTCAAGAACGAAATCGTCGAGCTTCGTGGTCGCGCCTTTGTCGACGAGCGTGAAGGCGAGCCGCGCGGCCCTCCCTGCCGGCTTGTTCCATCCCGGCAAAAGCTCGGTGACTTTCGCATGCGTCAAATCGGCGTCGATCGACAGGCGCCCCTCGCGTTCCGTCATCTTGACGCGGCCGCTGATCTTCACCGGCATCGAGCCGTTGATCGTGTCGCCCGCGTCAAGGCCCATGCGGTTGCGCGCGGCATCGTCAAGCGTCGTCTGAATACGCACCTCGGCATCGGGCTCGCCACGCGCGCGACGGAAATCGACCGTCGCCGGCGTGCCCGCGATCTTCATGTCGCCCTTGATCTGCAGAGCCTCCGATGTGGCATTGACCTTCAGAGTCGCGGCCTCGGCCTTCAGCCCGCGAATGAAGTGATCGGCGGAGAATCCGGTAACATCCGCCTCGACCAGATAGTCCACGGACTCGCGGCGCAGGTCTTTCTTCAGCGGCAGGTTGAGGGTCACCTTCGCGGCCACCGCGCCATGCGCGGCCGCAGGATCGAACGGCATCGCCGCCGCGTCGCGCATCGCATCCATCGAGACGAGCTCGGAAACGCTTTCGACGGCCCCTTCGACACGGAACTGAGTCCGCGTCGCGGGAGCCTTCGGCGCGGTGTCCGGCACCTCGAACGTTCCGCCGGCGACGGTCAGCTTGCGGCCGGAGGGAAGTTCCGCCGTGCCGCGGCCGAAGGAGATCAGCGCGGTGCGCCCGGTGACATGCACGTTCATGTCGGTGTCGCGGATGGTCGGCAGCCCGTCGACCGGCTCCACCGCGGCGCTTTTTCCCACGATGTCGATCGCCAAGGCGTCCGGGGTGAGAACCGGACCGCTCGGCGTCAACGCGGCAATCGACGAGTTGACGCCGACGCTCGCTTTTTCGACGCTGCCCGCATGGATATGCGCGACCACCCAGTTGCGCACCTTCGGCGAGACAAAGACCGGCCAGAGCCGTTTGAACGTCGCCGTGTCCATCCGCGTTCCGGTGATGCCGAGTTGCAGCCAGGGGTCGGCGCGGCCGAGATCGAGGCTCCCCGTCAGCATCATGCCGCCGACCGGGCCGAGCAGCTTGAACTCGCTGACGTCGATCTTGCGTCGCTTGGCGTCGATGCTCGCCTGCACCAGCACACGATCGAGCTTCAGCGGCGCTTCCTTCGCGCCCGGCGGTGCCGCGAGCACGGCATCGCCCTGCTCGACGCCGATGTTCCAGACCGCGCCGCCGTCTCTCGGCGGCACGATGCGGGCGCCGATCGTGAAATGATTGTCGCCGGAATGAATTTCGATCGGCACCTGGAGTTCATGTTTGACGTTGTCCCAGTGCAGATTGAACTGCGCCTCGTCGATCAACACCCGATAGCTCGGGTCCTCGATATCGCCGATATAGCCGGCGCCCGCGATGATGCGGCCCTCCAATTGCTCGGGCATGCCGTCGCGGTCGATCTGGGCGCGGACGACGCCGGAAAGCGGCACGTCGGTCTGCACGTCGCCGACATCGAGCCGCAGCGCGAGCAGGATGTCTTTCGGCGAGATGTCGCGGACAATCGTTTCGATGAACCGCCGTCCCTCCGCGCGCGGAGTCACCGTCGCGTTCAGCGACCACGGGCCGTCCGTCCCGACCGACGTGACCGCGAGCGCCGCGCCGCCGCCTTTCGGGCGCGTCAGGCTCATGTCGATATTGGCGAAGGTCAGCGCCTTGCCGTTGCGGCGGTCCTCGACGGTCACGGTCCCGTTCCGCAGGCCGATCTCGATGAGATCGCGCCCATCCAACCCGACCGCATCCAGGTCCTTCAGCCAGCTCAACACCGCGCCGAACAATGTCGGCTCAAAGGCTCCGGTACGGTTATCCGGAAGCGGCGCGGCCTGTGCGGCCGTAATCTGCCCCTGGCCGGTCGCCGGCAGAAGCAGTCCGGGATCGGACGATGCGGTGACTGTCGGTTCCTGCCCGCCCGCCGCGAACAGGATCATGCGGCCGTCGCGTTCGATCCGCACCGCCATTTCGGCGCCGATCAAGCTCAACCGTTCCGGCGTCACGTGGCCGATCAGCAGGCTCGTCAGCGTGATGCCGATCTCGGCCTTGGGGGCCTTCGCAACCAGGACGCCGTTGGCGTCGCGAACCACGATGTCATGCAGGCGAAGCGCCGCGCGGCCGTCTTCGTCGCGTTCGAGGACGGTGCCTCCGATCTCGACATGATGCTTGCCGCCGAAGCGATCTTCCAGCGCCGCGGTAATCCAAGGGGTCGCAAGATCGAGCGAAATAGGTCCGGATGAAAGGCGCCACCACAGCCCGCCGCACACCAAGGTGAACAGGATCGCCAGCGCACCGGTCGCGATCCCGAGCGTGCGGAGGGTCGGCGACGACCATAGCGGCAGTTCCCGCAACCATTCGCGCTCGTTGCGCAGAGCGTCGGCGCCGCGCAATGCCAGCGCGCATGCGCCAAGTTGCGCCCGGCTCCAGGCTGCCCGCAGTTCCGCGATGACTGTGTTCAGCGGTAAATTCGTCATGCCCTCTCGGGCGTCCCCTGACTGGGCCCATGACCGGCGCCCGCACGGTCGCCGCCATTAGCCGGATTTGACACGAACGTTTCCGGCGCGCCAGGGCCCGATGGCCGAGCCAAGATTGACGCCGGGAAAGCGTCGAAAGGAAGGCGTTTTAGCTCAAAATCCTCCTTTGCCGTCGCCACCGAAGCGCGCCGCGATTCGCCACGCCCGAACGCGCGCGGCATCCGCTTCGCCGGCGGCGCCCGCGCGGCTCTTGTACAATCAGAATACGTTCAATTTGCTTAAAATTAACCAAGAACCGTTGAAATCGCCCCCGTCCGGTCGAACCGGTCAGTGGAGCGTCAATGTCTACCTCGCGATCCCATCCGGTTCAGCGTCAATCCGCCCGCTCATCCGGCGAGAAGCATCACAGCGCGTCGCGTGCCGCGCATGGGAGCGCACATCCCCGTCCCGCTTCGCGCGGCTACACGCTGGCGCACGCCGGGCGCCAGCTCCGAATCGGCCCGATCGCGTTCTGGCTGACAGTCTCGGCCTTGGTCATCATGGCGTGCTGGTCGGCCGGCACGGCAACTTATTTTGCCTTTCGCGACGACCTGCTCACGCGTCTGATCGCCCGCCAAGCGGACATGCAATACGCTTACGAGGATCGCATCGCCGATCTGCGCGCCCAGGTCGACCGCCTCACCAGCCGCCAGCTCCTCGACCAGGACCAGGTGGAAAAGAAGATCGATCAACTGGTTCGCCGGCAATCCGTCCTCGAAACGCGCGCCGCGGCCATTTCCGGATTGCCGGACGTGGTGACGACCGGTTCCACAAAGCCGGCCCATCGCCCCGTCGCGCGCGCGGCGCCGAACGCGGCGACGCCGACACCCAAACCCTCTCCCATCAGCGACACGGTGATCCTCGGTCCGGCGCCGATGCGTGAAAGCGCTCTCCAATCGCGCGTTCCCGGCGCGGTCCACGCCGCCGCCGCGGACCGGCACGGGTTCCAGGGCGCCTTGGCGCGCCTCGCCGACGGCCTCAACCGCATCGAAGCGAACCAGACCAGCACGCTTCTCGCGCTCGAGGAGAATTACGACGGCAAGATCAAGCGCATCCGCGGCGTGCTGAGCGACCTCGGCATCGACAGCGGCGGCAGGGGAAAGAACGCCTCCGTCGGCGGCCCGTTCGTCGCGGCCTCGGCCGCGCATAGCGCGGTCAACACCTTCGAGCGCCAATTCCAGCGCGTCCAGTTCGCCCGCGCGAGCCTCGATCGGCTCAACCGGACGCTGGTGGCGGTTCCGCTGCGCAAGCCTCTCGCCGGCGATCTCGCAACGTCGTCCGGCTTCGGCGTCCGCATGGACCCCTTCGTCCGCTCGGCGGCCATGCATACGGGCATCGACCTGCGCAGCCACTACGGCGAGCCCGTGCGCGCGACGGCGGCCGGCAAGGTCACCGTCGCGGGATGGAGCGGCGGCTACGGCAAGATGGTCGAGATCGATCACGGCAACGGCCTGGTCACCCGCTACGGACACATGTCGGAAATTCTCGTGAGCGTCGACCAGACGATCAAGCCGGGACAAATCGTCGGCCGCGTCGGCTCCACCGGCCGCTCCACGGGTCCGCACCTCCACTATGAAACACGGATCGACGGCGACCCCGTCGACCCGCACAAATTCCTCCGCGCCGGCCTGCGCCTCGTCGATAAAACCTGAGCCCCGCCCGCGGAGGCTTCCCTTGGACCTCATCCTGAGAGCCGCCGAGGGCGGCGTCTCGCGGGATGGCCCGGTCGACGTGACCGCCCTTCGAGACGCGTCGCGATCGCGATGCTCCTTCAGGATGAGGCCCGAGTAGATCGCAAGGAGTCTCGCGGCCGCCGCAACGAGCGTGGCCACCCATCTGGATTCTCGGACGCAACGTCCTGATCGAAAATTCCGGGATCGCGGCCTTGCGGCCGCGCCCTGGAACGCGGCCTCAATCCAGCTTCACGCCGGAGAATTCGACGACCTTCGCCCACTTCTCCGTCTCGGCCTTGATCACGCCGCCGAACTCCGCCGGCGTCGCGACGATCGGCACGCCGCCGAGCTCGGCGATACGCGCCTTGACCTTCGGGTCCGCCAGCGCCTCGTTCACGTACTTGTTGAGCTTGGCGATGATCTCGGGCGGCGTTCCCTTCGGCACGCCCATCCCGAACCAGGCGCTGGCCTCGTAGCCCTTCACCGTCTCGCCGACGGTCGGCACGTCCGGCAGCGACGCGTTGCGCTCCGCCGTGGTGACGGCGAGCGGCCGCAGCGACCCGCCTTTGATGTGCCCAACCGACGAGGGCATGTTGTCGAACATCACCTGCACCTGGCCGCTCAGCATGTCGGTCAGCGCCGGCGCCGAGCCGCGATACGGCACGTGCTGCATCTTGACGCCCGTCATGAACATGAAAAGCTCGCCGGAGAGATGGATCGACGTGCCGTTGCCGGACGACGCCATGTTGATCTTGCCGGGATTCTTCTTCGCGTATTCGATGAATTCGGCGACCGTCTTCGCCGGCACCGCCGGATGCACCTCCATCACGTTCGGAACGCGGGCGATGCCGGCGACCGGCGCGATGTCATTGATGAAGTTGAACGACAGCTTCTTGTAGAGGGAGGCGTTGATCGCATTCGCCGGGTTCACCAGCAGCAGCGTGTAGCCGTCGGGGGCGGCGTTCACGACCGCCTCGGTCCCGATGTTGTTGCCCGCGCCCGGCCGATTCTCGATCACCACCTGCTGGCCGATGTGCTCCGACAGATACTGTCCGATCAGCCGCGCGAAGATGTCCGTGCTGCCCCCCGCCGGATAGCCGACGACCCATTTGATGATGCGGTTCGGATATTGGTCGGCCGCGGCGGCGCCTTGGACGCCGAACATGGCGACGCCGGCCAAAGCCAATAGAAAAAGACGCAGACGGTTCATCCCTGATGTCTCCTTATGGGCCGGCGACGGGCGCCGGCGGCCTTCCTCCATAGCCGGTGGCCGCACACCGCTCAATCGCGCCAAAAGGCTGTAGCGCCCCGCCGCGCGAATTCTCGGGAACACGCGCCGGAGGTCCCGCGTTGGTTCGGCGTAGGGAAAAGCGACACGGTGAGCCGGCGCCGCGCCGGCCGTAAAATCGAACGACGGGGAGGTTTGAATGAGTCCACCGACGCAAGGTGCCGCGACGATCGCCGAGGCAGGCGTTTGGGCCGAAGCGTAGCGGCAGCCCACGGACGACGCATCGGGAGCGGCCACCCCGGGCCGCATCAGTCAGGCAAGGCCCAACCCGGCCCTCCCGCGTGCGTCCACCCGCCAGGCAAGTCAACCCGACGCAAAACGGGACTCAACCCGACGCAAGACTCAACCCGACGCAAGAACGGGGCGAAGAAACCCGGCAAGAAAAACCCTACTCGACGTCCTCGACCTCGGCCGTCGTGCCGAACGCTCTCTGGGCGAGAGCCGCCTCCATGAAGGGATCGAGATCGCCGTTGAGCACGCCGGACGTATCCGACGTCGACACGCCGGTGCGCAGGTCCTTCACCATCTGATACGGCTGCAATACGTAGGATCGGATCTGGTGTCCCCAGCCGATATCGGTTTTCGCGGCCTGTTCGGCCGCGGCCTTCTCCTCGCGCTTCTTGAGTTCCAGCTCGTAGAGCCGCGCCCGCAGCATCTGCCACGCCTGCGCGCGGTTGCGGTGCTGCGAGCGGTCGTTCTGGCAATAGACGACGATATTCGTCGGAATATGCGTCAGGCGGATCGCCGATTCCGTCTTGTTGACGTGCTGGCCGCCGGCGCCACTCGCGCGCAGCGTGTCGACGCGCACGTCGGCCTCCTTGATATCGACCTGGATGCGGTCGTCGATCACCGGATAAACGGTGACGCTCGCGAACGAGGTGTGGCGGCGCGCGTTGGAATCGAACGGCGAGATGCGCACCAGCCGATGCACGCCCGCTTCCGTCTTCGCCCAGCCGTAGGCGTTGCGCCCCTTGATCTGCAGCGTCGCGGACTTGATGCCCGCCTCTTCGCCGGGCGTCTCTTCCATGAATTCGATCTTGTAGCCGTGCTGCTCCGCCCAGCGCGCATACATGCGCAGCAGCATGCTCGCCCAATCCTGGCTCTCGGTGCCGCCGGCGCCGGCATGGACCTCCAGGAAGGTGTCGTTGCCGTCCGCCTCGCCGGAGAGAAGCGCCTCGACCTCACGCCGGCTCGCCTCCGCGCGCAACGCGCGGATCGCGGCCTCGGCTTCGGCCACGACCTTCTCGTCGTTTTCGGATTCGCCGAGCTCGATCAGCATCAGTTGATCGTCGAGCTCCCGCTCGAGCCGCCCGATCGACGAAAGCTGGTCCTCGAGCGCGTTGCGCTCCTGCATCAGGCGCTGCGCGCGCTCGGGGTCGTTCCAGAAATCCGGTCCTTCGGCCTGCTTGTTCAGCTCCGCCAGACGCACCTTCGACGCGTCGAAGTCAAAGATGCCTCCTCAGCAGTCCGATCGACTGCTTGACGCCTTCGACGTCGGTTTGTGTTTCAGCGCGCATGAACCGGTTCCTTGACCGCGGGGGCGCCCCGCTCGCGACGCAGCATGTAGCGAGAGCCGCCCGCCCGCGCAACCGTCAACGCGCGTAACGAACGCAGCGTCCGCGGACGATCCTCAATAGCCTCTGCGCACGACGATGCCGTTGGTGCCGCGCGGCCAAAAGCAGGCGAAGCCGATATAGTCGCCGTAGCGCGGCGTCACGCTGGTGATGCGATGGATCTTGCCCCAGCGCGCGCAATAGTCGGCGGCGATCCGATGGCGGAAGTGATGCGTGTCCGGCGACCACGACATGATCCCGCCGGTATCGTTGCCCTGCACGGGCGGCACCCAGTCCGCGCGCGCCGAGACGGACAGCGCGACGAGGAGCGTCGAGGCGAGAACGGTCAAGGCACGCATGAAATCACCGGTATCTGGTGCGACGGGAATCTCCGAACCGCATTCTAGAGCGGGACGAGGAAAAGTGTGTAGCGGTTTTCCGCCCGCATCCCGCTCCAAGTTATGAGAATCGATCACGTTCACGATCTTGGATCGATTCGATCCAAA
>JBDHSU010000068.1:0-21899 GCA_039808325.1 Variibacter sp.
CATGTACCTCATCGCCAAGAAGCTCGGCTTTGCCGACAAGATGTTCAAGAACATCAAAGTCGAGAACAATCTGCCGGTGGCGGAAGACATTCTTCGCGAAATCAACCGCGGTAGTTGGTCGACCGGCTATTGCGGCCAGTCTCCGGAGCGGATCAAGGCGCATATGAGGAACCAGGACAAGTTCGACCTGGTAACGATGCGTGCCGCGAAAGACGTGCCGGAGGTCGGCGGCGACTATTACGGCTTGCCGTGGCCTTGCTGGGGATCGCCCGAAGTGCGGCATCCTGGCACGCCGCTCCTGTATAACACCAATCTCGCGGTCATGGACGGCGGCGGTTGCTTCCGCCCTCGCTTCGGTCTCGAACGTGAAGAGAAGCTTCCGGACGGCACGACCCGCAAGGTCAGCCTGCTGGCCGATGGCTCCTACTCCAAGGATTCCGAAATCAAGGATGGCTATCCGGAGTTCACGCTGGCGAGCCTCAAGAAGCTCGGTTGGGACAAGGACCTGACCGAGGCCGAAATGGCGGTCATTAACAAGGTCAATCCGGCGAACCCGGATTCGGTGTCGTGGTCGATCGACCTGTCGGGCGGCATCCAGCGTGTCGCGCTGAAGCACGGGTGTGTGCCCTACGGCAACGGCAAGGCGCGCATGAACGCGTTCGGCCTGCCGGATCCGATCCCGGTGCATCGCGAGCCGATCTACACGCCGCGCGTCGATCTGGTCTCGAAATATCCGACGCTGCCCGACGCCAAGCAGTTCCGCCTGCCGAACATCGGCTTCTCCGTTCAGAAGGCGGCGGTCGACAAGGGCATCGCCAAGCAATTCCCGCTCATCCTCTCGTCCGGACGCCTGGTCGAATATGAGGGCGGCGGTGAGGAGACGCGAACCAATCCGTGGCTTGCTGAGCTTCAGCAGGACATGTTCATCGAGATCAGCCCGGCCGATGCCGCCGATCGCGGCATCAAGGATGGCGGCTGGGTCTGGGTGACCGGCGCGGAGAACGGCTCAAAGGCCAGGATGAAGGCGCTTGTCACCGAGCGTGTCGGCAAGGGCGTCGCCTGGATGCCGTTTCACTTCGGCGGCTGGTTCCAGGGTGTCGACATGCGCAACAATTACCCGAAGGGCACGGATCCCATCGTGCTGGGCGAAAGCGCCAACACGATCACCAGTTATGGCTATGACCCGGCGACCGGCATGCAGGAGCCTAAAGTGACTCTCTGCCAGATCGCCGCGGCGTAAGGAGCAACGACGATGGCTCGTATGAAATTTCTTTGCGACGCGGATCGCTGCATCGAGTGCAACGCCTGCGTCACCGCGTGCAAGAACGAGAACGAGGTGCCCTGGGGCATCAATCGCCGCCGCGTCGTCACCCTCAATGATGGCAAGCCGGGTGAGCGGTCGATTTCGATGGCCTGTATGCATTGCACCGATGCGCCTTGCGCCGCGGTCTGCCCGGTGAACTGCTTCTACACGACCGCCGACGCGGTCGTGCTGCACTCCAAGGATTTGTGCATCGGCTGCGGCTATTGCTTCTACGCCTGCCCGTTCGGCGCGCCGCAATATCCCAAGATCGGCAACTTCGGTTCGCGCGGCAAGATGGACAAGTGCACGTTCTGCGCCGGTGGGCCGGAAGTCGACGGCAGCAAGGAGGAATACGCGAAATACGGTGCCAACCGTCTTGCCGAAGGCAAGCTGCCGCTCTGCGCCGAGATGTGCTCGACGAAATCGCTCCTCGCCGGCGACGGCGAGGTGATCGCGAAAATCTACAAGGAGCGCGTCACCAAGCGTGGTTATGGCTCCGGCGCTTGGGGATGGCAGACGGCCTACCGTGAGACGATCGCGTCGTAAGGCTCAAGCGAACCGTGGCGCGGCTCGCCCGCGCCACCAAGCAAGCCGACAAAAGATCAAGGGAGATTTCGCATGGCGACGCTTTCGAGGCATGTCCGCTTCATCGTTGGCGCGCTTGCGCTTGCCGTCCTGCTGGCACTGTCCGCACCGGCCGACGCGCAGCAGCCCGCGCAGGTCGATCCGGCGGCGAGCGCGGTGAAGGAACAGCAGCTCTTGCAGGAACTCAGCCGCATTCAGGGACGTGTGACGATCCCCGACCAGCGCTCCAGCGTCCTGGAACAGCCTGCCGGCCGTGACTGGCGCTATTTCCACAATGTCACGCTGCGCTGGATCGGCGGTATCGCCATCCTCGGCATGCTGGCGCTTTTGGTGGTGTTCTATCTCTGGCGCGGCATGGTCAAGCTGCAAAGTGGAAGGTCCGGGCGGACCATCGTGCGTTTCAACGCGGCGGAGCGCTTTGTGCATTGGATGACGGCGACCTGCTTCGTCATTCTCGCCATATCCGGCCTCAACATTACGTTCGGACGTCCGCTTCTCCTGCCCCTGATCGGTCCGGAGGCGTTCACGACGTGGTCGGAAGCCGCCAAGTATGCGCACAATTATTTGAGCTTCCCGTTCACGATCGGTGTTGTGCTGATTTTCCTGATGTGGCTCGCAGGAAACATTCCCAACAGGGTTGATATCGAATGGCTGAAGCGCGGCGGCGGCATCGTTGGGCATGACCATCCCCCGGCATATCGCTTTAACGCCGGCCAAAAGGCGATCTACTGGATTGTCGTAATCGGAGGCGGTGCGGTCGCTATATCGGGCTATGTGCTGATGTTTCCCTTTTACGGCACCAACATTGCCAGCATGCAGAACGCCCAGATGGTGCATGCGACAGTTGCCGTGTTGTTCATCGCGGTGATGCTGGCGCACATTTACATTGGCACGATCGGCATGGAAGGTGCGTTCGAGGCGATGGGTGAGGGCACCGTCGATGTGAACTGGGCGAAAGAGCATCATTCCCTTTGGCTTCAGGAGGAAATGACAAAGGCCAAGTCCGGCGAGATCCCGCAGCGGCCGCTCTCAACCCCGGCCGAATAGGCAAAAAGAGAGGGCGCCGGAAGGGCGCCCTCATTCGTTGTACATTTTCGTTGCACATTGGATTTCGGCGCTCGGGACGAACGCCAGCAGGTTTCGTTCTACAAGCGAACGCCGGTCGTGACGAAGGCTTGTTGGACGGATTCTTGAACCGTGTTCAAAACTCCGGCGGATACGACAGCGATAATTGCGGCGCCCGCACATGCAAGCAGAAAAGCTTTCATCGTTTCCTCTCCGGTTAGCCTTACGAATTATAGCACCGAATTGAGAGGGAAACAGGCCCTGTGATGCCGCGCCGAACGCCGATCCGCGAAACAATACAAACCAGTCTCAGCCTTTGCGGACGAAATCTCTGATCGAACCTGTTGAGCCGTTGGGAAATAACAATGCGCCTGTCGGAGGCCGGCACCGCATTCTGCCGACAATGCGCTGGCAGGACGTCTCTGCGGAAGTTCTGTTGCCGTCGATCAGACGGCGCGGCGGATTCCGGTCGTGGTCGGAGCGTTGGCGCCTGGAACCAAGGAGGTGCAGGAAACGGTGCGCTACGCCGAAAAGGCCGGCGCCGACGCGGCTCTCGTTTTGCCGTCCTACTATATTAAGGCAAGCCCGGCGGGCATCCACGAGCATTTCGCGCGCGTCGCGGGCGCGACGTCTCTCCCGATCGTGGCGTACAACAACGCCGGCCGAACGGGCGTCAATCTCGACGTCGCTCTGCTTGAAAAGCTTGCGACCATCCCGTCCGTCGTTGCGCTCAAGGAATGCGAGCGCGATCTCGCGATCATCTTATCGAAGATCAGCGCGGTCGGCGATCGGATCGCGATCTTGTCGGGAGATGACGATCTTGGTTTTCCGACATTTCTCCTCGGAAGTCCCGGTGGAATTTTCACGACCGCCAATCTGGTGCCGGCTTTCCACCGAGGACTGTTCGAGGCCGCAGCGACCGGGAACGTGTCGCTGGCCCGAAAGGCGCACTACGCCTTGATGCCGTTGATGGTGGCGCTGTGCACGGCGAACCACCCCGCTCCCCTCAAAGAGGCCACGGCGTTTGTCGGACATCCGGTCGGCCCGGCTCGCTCTCCTTTGCAGCGGGCGAGCGGCGAGACGTTGCAGAAAGCGAAGGCTGCTTTGGAGAAGCTGGCGGCCTTCACGTTCAAATGAGCGTCGTCTTCTCAGGCATCGATTGGTCGAATCATAAGGCAAGGAGCCGCTCCAAGAGAGCGGCTCCTTTTATTTCTCTCTTATAGGCAGCTATATACGGTGTTCTGCGCGCCCAATGTCCAGCGAGAGTAAACTGGCCGTGCTTCCGGCGTCGTTCTGAGACAGCCATCACTGAACGAGATGATACGCCTTTGAGGTGATCAACCATCGGCCGTCGATCTTGTGATAGGCGAGGTAGTCGATGAATACGGCCGCGCCGATGCGCACCTTGACCTTGGCCAGCGCCTGCGTGTCGGACGCGGCGTCGACCAACAGAACCTCCTCCTCGCGCTGGGCGCCAGTGGATTTGGGAGACTGACGCTCAGAGAGAATCTGCTTGTATTTCGCCGCCGGCCACATGGTCATCTGGCTTTCGCGGAAGCCGTGCAATTGAGCGGTGTCGCGAAAGACGTTGTCGAATTTGGTGACGTCACAATCGTACATGAGATCGAAGTAATTTTTTATCGCCGCCTCGACGTCTTTCTTCGTTTGGTGCTCGGACATGGGATGTCTCCGTTAATCTCTGTGACGTGTGCTCAATCGATAACGAACATCTCGGTGGTGTCGAAATCCGCCGAGAGCAGTTCTGGCGCGCCGTCTGTGATGAGGAAGAGATCTTGGCAGTGCCAATGATCGAGGAAAGGCTCGAGCGCGACGACCATGCCCTTCTGCAACGGCACGGTATTGCCACGACAGAAGATTGGATTTTGCTGATGCCACCACGGGCCCACACTGTGTCCGACGAGTCCTGCCGTGTATGACCATCCGATCTTCGCGAAGCGCTCGACAACGAACTCGTAAAGCTCGCCCGTGGTCGCGCCTGCCCGCAAGCGCTCGGCGGTGTCGCGGTAAATCTCAATGTAGTGTGCATAGTCCGAGCGCTGCTTATCGCTCGGCCTACCGATGACCGCATTGCGGCTCTGATGTCCGGGATAGCCACGCAGATAGGCGAGATAGTCGGTGCGAACGATGTCGCCGCGCGCGAAGGTGAAGGCGCTTTCGCCGCAGTAGATGACGGGGTTGCGGTGCGAATTGATAATGCCGTGTGCGAACTCGGAGCCCTCCGCGAGGCAGCTCCCGATCAAGCGTCCATGAACTTGTGTTTCGCTTTCCCCGGCCTTGACGGTCGGAAGGACGCAGGAGAAAACCTTATCCAATAGCTTCGCACCGTCACGGAAGCGCTCGATTTCGGCTGTTGTCTTGATCCAGCGCACCTCATCGAGCATGTCGGTCGCATCGATCATCACAGCGGTAGGCAATTGTCGTTGCAGGGCGGCCCAATAGCCGGCGCCGACGAAGTTGATGTCGAAGCCGATGCGTGCCTTGCTGAGCCCCAATCGGCCGACGACTTTGTCGACGCGATCGAAAAGCGATTCTCCGTAGCCGTTGTAGACCTCGACGTCGCTGATCCAGGAGTCGCGACGGGTAGCGCCGGCCGCAGTCGCGTCCACCACGATAACGGGGGCTGCACCACGGGGCCAGATCACGGCGACGCCGCGCGGCGAGCCGCTGAGATCGAGATGCCGTGCGAGCGTGCCATGATAGGAAATACCCGCGAGATAGCTGACATTGAGTCCGCCGCGGACAATGATTGCGGCGAGGTCATCTCGCTCCATTAACGCGTGTAAGCGATCGATATTGACGGTTTCGGAACTTGAGCGTGTGGCTTCGCTAACAGTCATTGGGATTGTCTCAACCTCGCCGTTTCTGTTTCGTCCACGCTGAATCCGCCGTCCGTTAGCGCGACGCCGTACAATTCACGCGCAGCCTTGACGCTGATGATTTCGTCACGGACATCACGTAGGACCAACGCTGCATCGCGGGCTTTGGGATCGCCCCAACCGCCGCCGGCCGGCGAGTCGATCTGGACCTCCACAGGGTCGAGCCATCCGGTGCCGAACTGCGGTGGAATCCAGACGTTGCCGTCGGCATGGACGAAGCGGACGGCACCGGCGACTCCGGTCGTCCCGCCGTGGACACCAAAGCCGGATGGCGTGCGTTGTCCTTCGCCGCGGAAGGCATACTCCGCGCGCTCATGCACGCGCGCGCGATAGGTCACTCCGGTGCCGCCGCGATACTGGCCAGCTCCGGCGCCATCGCAGCGGAGTTCGTGTTGCAGGAACTCAACTGGATAGAGCTGTTCGTAGGTTTCGCAGTTGGGAACGGTAAGTTTCCCCAGGCTGTTGAGCGGCCCGATCTGCTCGAAGCCGTCGCGGCCTTTGACGGCGCCGGCGGCCGGCAAGCCGCCCCAGTGATACATCACATAGGTGCTGCCGGCCGGCGTTGGGCCGGCCATGTTGCAGTGACTGATCTTGCCCCATCCGGCGCAGGCGCGCTCGGGCGCGGCTTGCGCCAGCGCCTTCCAGCAGGCGTGGATGATTTCATGCGCGGGCAAGACGGTGCACATTGTCACTGGCGCCGGCGGCCTTGGATTGAGGATCGTGCCGAGCGGCGCGTTGATGTCGAGGCAGCGGTAGGTGCCTTCGTTGCGGGGAATGTCGGGATCGAGGAACGAGGTCAGCGCGACATAGGTCGCGGACCGCGTGTTGCTGAGCGAGCTGTTCTTGAACCCTTTTATTTGAGGGTCGGTTCCCTCGTAATCGAACCGCAGCGCGTCGCCCTTCTTCGTGACGGTGACGCGGATCCAAACATCCCGTGCTTCGAAGCAATCGTTATCCGTCATTTCCTCGGCAAAGTAGACGCCGTCGGGCAGTTCCAGAACGGCCGCGCGCATCCGTCGCTCCGCATAGTCCAGGATGCCGTCGAAATAGCGCTTCCGGTCTTGCGGTTCGAGATCGGCCGCGAGCGCTTCTATCTGTGCCGCGCCGATCTGGGTCGAGCCGAGCATCGCCAGCAGGTCGCCGTCCAGCAGGTCCGGGCAGCGGCTGTTGAGGAGGAGGAGGTTCCAGAGGTCCTTGCGCAGGTGCCCCCTTTCGATCAGCCGCAGCGGAGGAAGGCGGATGCCTTCATGGAAAATCTCGGTGGCCGCCGGATTGTAAGTGCCGGCCACTCCGCCGCCGATGTCTGACTGATGCGCGCGGTTGCACACGAACGCGTATAGCTCGCCTTCGACAAAGACGGGGCGGGAGATGACCCAGTCGGGAAGGTGATTGCCGCCGGCGGCATAGGGATCGCTTGAGATGAAGACGTCACCTGGCACGATCCGGTCGAAGAATTTCAGCAGTGCTTCGACGATCATCCCGCCACCGCCGGTATGGATCGGTATGCCGTCGGCCTGGCTGATGAGACGACCGATCGCATCGGTCAGGAAGCAGGAGAAGTCGTGACTCTGTGTGAAGATCGGGCTGCGGGCGGCCCGCGTCATCACTTGGCCCATGCGTTCGGCGATATGGTCGACGCGCTTTTGAATGAGCGCGAGCGTGACGGGATCGAGATTGCCGGTCACGGCGCACTGTCCTTGTTTTCGAATGTGATGAGATAGTTGCCGAGCGTGTCGACTGTACAGAGGTCGCCTGGTTCGACGACGATGCAAGTCGTCTTCTCTTCGATAATGGCCGGACCGCTGATGGAGACGCCGGGGCGCATGTCCTCTCCCGCATAGATACGGGTCGCAACGCGCCCTCTGCTGTTCTCGAAGTAGACGCTTCGCTCGGCGCTGGCGTTGGGCGGAGAGATTACAGTTTGCTCGGCGCGCAGACGGATAGGCGAGAGCGCGCCCACGCCGGTCACGCGTACCCCTGCAATCTCGATGGCGGCGCTTTCGTCTCGGTGACCGTACATGCGCTCGTGCGCCGCATGGAAGCCTTGCACGACCTCGGGCCATGCAAGTACCTCCGCGCCGGACATGGCAACGCGCAGTGTTCCGACCTGCCCCGGATGCCGCAACTCGAGTTCGCGAATGCTACAGATTTCATCGACTCCGAATCCATCGGAGGCGAGTTGCCAATTCGCCTCGATCTCCAGCGCTTTGATGGCGCTGCTCACGCGGGCGACGGCGGACGGACCGCCCGTGTACAAAAGTGCCCGCCCGAATTCATGTTTGATAGGCGCGTTGAGCATTCCAAGCGCGCAGAATGTGCCGGCCAGCCGCGGCACATAGACCGAAGAACTGCCGAGCTTCCGCGCCACGGCTGAGCCGTGCATCGGCCCGGCGCCGCCGGCGGCGACGAGAACGAATTTGCGCGGATCGTGCCCACGTTCCGCGCTGATCTTCTGCACCGCATGGAAGAGCTGCTGCTCAACGAGCCGCAGAATGCCGGCCGCGGCGGCCTCGATGGAAAGCTTGAGCGGTGTCGCGAGGTAGCGCTCGATCGCTTGCGTCGCAAGGGCGAGATCGAGCGTCCGGTCGCCGGCGAGAGGGCCGGGCCGCAAGCGGCCAAGAACGAGCTGGGCGTCGGTCACGGTCGGAAGTTCGCCGCCGCGGCCGTAGGCCGCGGGTCCCGGTTCCGCGCCGGCGCCATGCGGGCCAGCGAACATCATGCCGCCTTTGTCGATACCGGCAATCGTTCCGCCGCCGGCGCCGATGCTATGGATCTCGATGCTGGGGAGAGCGACATGATAGCCGCCGAGATCGAATTCGGACGCCATCTCCGCGCCGTCCTCGGAGATGAGCATCACGTCGCAACTCGTGCCGCCGATCTCCATCGACAGCATCTTTGATTGGCCGAGCGCATTTGCGTACAGCGACAATGCACCGACCCCGGCGGCTGGCCCCGAAAGCAGCAGCGAAACCGGTCGTTCTTCCACCTTCTCAATGGTGAGCGCGCCGCCATTGTTCTGCACAACGAGTAAAGGCGCGGACAGGCCTCCTTCCTTGAGAGCGTCCGATAGCCGCTTCATGTAGGTGACGATGCGCGGAGCGATGTAGGCGTTGAGCACTGCCGTGGAACTGCGCTCGTACTCCCCCATGATGTGCGAGATTTGGCTCGACAGCGAAATCCACGCGTCCGGATATTCCGCCGCGATGACCTCACCGGCTTCCGCCTCATGCGCGCCGTTCAGAAAGCTATTGTAGAAGCAGACGGCGATGGAACGTACGCCTTCTTCTTTAAAGTGGCGGATTGCGTGTCTTACATCTTCAACGTTAAGCGCGGCCGTCTCTTTGCCGTGTCGGTCGATGCGTCCTGAAACAGGAAGCCGCAGATAGCGCGGTGATAGCACCGGCGGATAGGCTACGCGATGATCCCACGCGTTCTTGCGGATGCCGCGGCGGATTTCGATGCTGTCGCGAAAGCCACGCGTGACCAGCATACCGACGAGTTCACCCTTGCGCTCCAGAATGACGTTGGTGGCGACGGTCGATGCGTGGACGAAGCGATTGCAATTGCTGAGCAAATCCCTCGCGCTCAGCGAAAGGTCGGAGGCGGCTTTGGCGATCGCCGCCAGCACGCCCTCGCTCGGGTCGCGCGGTGTCGAGGGTACTTTCGCGACGCTCAGCGTGCCGGCGCTATCAACGAGGACAAGATCGGTAAAAGTCCCACCGACATCCACGCCAATGCGCCATGGCGGCCGGAGAGGATTCGTATTTGTTGTCGTGGGCATTTCCAAGCGGACTGGATGAAGCTTGCGCAAAGTGCGCGGATTGTAAGCAGGCCCTCCTGAAGCCAACCAGCACTTTCAACGAAAACTTTCACGATGTGAAAGAACTTGAGAATAAGCATTGTCGCCGCGATGGCGTGATAAGACACTTTTACATGGTCGATCTTCAACGAGGGGACAGCGATGTTGAACGGCATGTGGAGGTTTGTTTTTGCGGCGATCGCGGCGGCCGCGATCTTGGGGGCCGGCACGGTCCATGCGGACGAGACACTCTCTTTCGCCGGCTACGGAGGCGAGCCGCAGAAGGTGCAGGACAAGGCCTTCTTTCAGCCTGCGAAGAGGGCTCTCGGTGTCACCGTGCTGCAGGACAGTCACGGCGGCTATGCCAAAATTAAAGCGCAGGTTCTTTCAGGCAATCCGAGCTACGACCTCGTGGCGCTCGGATGCGCGGAGGCCGCGCGCGCCGCGAAAGAAGGCCTGTTAGAGCCAATCGACTATTCTTTGATACCGAATGCGAAGGATCTTGATGCCCCCTTGCGCGCGCAATATTACGTCGGTGAGTGGACGTTCTCGACGGTCATTTCCTGGAATACGAAGACCGTGAAGAACCCGCCGAAGACATGGGCGCAATTCTGGGACGTAAAGGCCTTTCCGGGGAAGCGGGCACTCAGCGCCAATGCGCGGCAGATGCTGGAAATCGCGCTGCTGGCGGACGGCGTTCCTGCCGATAAGCTCTATCCGATCGATGTGGATCGAGCGTTCAAGAGTCTGGAGAAGATCAAGCCGCACCTGACGCTCTGGTGGAGTTCCGGCGCCCAGTCGGTGCAGTTGCTCAATGACGGCGAGGTGGATCTGGCTGCGATGTGGAACGGTCGTGTGCAGGCCGCCATCGATGGTGGTGCTCCGGCGGACTACACGTACAATAACGGCGTGTTTGACGTTGAGTGCTTCATGGTCCCTAAGGGAACCAAGAAGAAGGAACTTGCCATGAAGGTCATCAACGTCATGCTCGACGCCAAGAACCAGGCAACGGCGGCGTCGATGATCGACTACGGTCCGGTCAATCCACGCGCCTATGACACCGGCATCATCCCTCCGGATCGTCAGAAGCGATTGCCTTCCAGCCCGGACAATTTGTCACGACAAGCCAAGCTCGATGCCGCTTGGTACGCGAGCGACGATGCCGATAAGGCGTTCGCTCGCTGGACGACGCTGTTGCAGAAATAGTGCCGAACGTAGCCGAGGACGTCGGGAGTATGAGCAAGGTGATCGCCGCGGGCGGCTCTCCCGTTGCCATATCGGTCCGAGACGCAAGCAAACGCTATGGTGCCCTGACGGTCCTCGACTCGGTTTCGCTCGACGTGGCGGCTGGGGAGTTTGTTACGCTCCTCGGCCCGTCAGGCTCGGGCAAGACCACGCTTCTGAACATCATCGCGGGATTTAATCGTCTCGAACAAGGAAAGGTCTTCTTCGCCGGGATGGATGTGACCGATCTTCCGCCGCACAAGCGCGGAATCGGGATCGTCTTTCAGAACTACGCGCTGTTTCCGCATATGACCGTCGCGGAAAACCTGGCCTTTCCTTTGAAGGCACGCGGCATACCACGCGAGGAAGCGGCGAAGGCGATCGATTGGGCTCTTTCGCTCGTCCAACTCTCCGGTTACGGCGCGCGTGGCATCAATCAACTGTCCGGCGGCCAGCGCCAGCGCGTCGCTCTGGCAAGGGCGGTCGTCTTCCGTCCCAAGCTGATTCTGATGGACGAACCGCTTTCGGCTCTCGACAAGCAGTTGCGCGAGCGCATGCAGATCGAGATCCGCAACTTGCATGAACGCATCGGCGCTACGACAATTTATGTCACGCACGACCAGCGCGAAGCGCTGACCATGAGCAATCGCATTGCTGTTCTCAATCGCGGGCGGATCGTGCAGCTTGCGGAGCCACGTGAGATTTACGACCGTCCGGCGGACTCTTTCGTGGCCGAGTTCATCGGCGAGGGAATGCTGGCGTCGGTAACGCGTGTTGACGACCACGTCGTGACGCTGAACGGCCGCCGCTTTCGCACGACGCAAAAGGTGCCGTCGAACGGCGATCTTGTGCTGGTGATGCGATCCGAAAAGCTGCGCCTCGCGTGCGGCGACGAGGAGAACGTGGTCGAAGCAGTCGTCCGGCGACACGTCTTCCAGGGGGAAAGCCTGTTGGCGTTGCTGGAGCTCGACAACGGCTTCAGCTTTTTCTACCGCCAGCCGACCCACATCGACATGGATCACAGGCTGCCCGGCGAAGGTGAGCGTGCCGCATTCGCGCTGCATCCCGAGCACACCGTGGTTGTGCCGCGCAGCGCCGAGTGAAGCCGTTATGCGCCGGCATCTCAACGCACGTTTCCTGCTGCTGACGCCGGCGTTTCTGTTCGTCGGTGGCCTGTTGCTGCTGCCGCTCGCGTGGATGCTGGTATTGTCTTTCGTGGACGCCGGCCGGTTTTCGCTCGTGCATTACGCGCGGATGCTTAGCGACCCGAGTTACGCCAAGAGTTTCTGGCTGACCTTCCAGATTGCCGGAACGGTCACGCTGGCGGCGATTCTTCTCGGCTACCCGCTGTGTTACTGGATGCTGCGCCTCTCCGTTGTCTGGCAGCGCATCGTGATGATCTGCGTGCTCATTCCGTTTTGGACCAGCCTGCTGGTACGCACATATGCGTGGCTGGTGCTGCTGCAGCGCCGCGGCTTGGTCAACACGACGCTGCAAGACCTGGGCGTGCTCAACGAGCCCGTCCAACTGATGTACAATGTCACGGGCACAACGATCGGCATGACGCATATTCTGCTGCCCTTCCTCGTTCTGCCGCTGTTCGCGGCGATGCAGCGGATCGATAAGGATGTGCTGCGCGCCGCCGCCGCGCTTGGAGCGTCACCGATCTTCGCGTTCTGGCGCGTCTTTTTCCCGCTATCGCTGCCGGGGCTCGGCGCCGGCGCGATGTTGGTTTTCGTACTGTCCATCGGTTACTACGTAACGCCGCAACTGCTCGGCGGCGGCACCACCGTAATGATCGGGCAGATCATTCAGCGCAATGTGGAGCTTTTCAGTGCCTGGGGTGCGGCAAGCGCCGTGTCGGTCGTGCTGTTCGCTATCGTGCTGCTCCTTTTCTACGGCATGAACCGCTTGGTCTCGCTCGATCGGGTTTTCGGAGGATCGAACTGATGGACGCTCCCCTCGGCTCGAGCCGTCTTTCGAACATTGCTCTCGGACTGTTCGGGGCTGCCGTTGTCGTCTTCCTGGTGCTGCCGACGATCATCGTCGTGCCGATGTCGTTCTCGAATTTGCGCTATCTGAGCTTTCCGCCGGCGGCGTGGTCGCTGCGCTGGTACTTGGAGTATTTCAACAGCACGGAATGGATGCTGGCGACCGTCGTCAGCCTCCAGGTAGCGATATGCACCTGCGTCATCGCGACGCCGGTCGGCGTTGCCGCGGCGTATGCGCTTTTTGTCAATCCGGGGAAGGCGACGCGGGTCGTCTATACGGCTCTCATGATGCCGTTGATGGTGCCCCACATCATAGCCGCGATCGGCATCTTCTTCGTTTATGCGCGCTTCGGCATGAACAACAGCGTGATCGGCATCGTGCTCGCGCATACGATGCTTGCCATCCCGTTCGTCTTGATCACGACCCTCTCGGGGCTGCAGGGCTATGATATGATGCAGGAACGCGCGGCGCAGAGCTTGGGCGTCAATCGCGTGAGCGCCTTCCTCAAGGTGACGGCACCGCAAATCAAGGGCAGCATCATCGCCGGCGCGCTCTTTGCCTTCATCAGTTCTTTGGACGAGGTGGTCGTGAGCCTGTTTATCAGCGGCGGCCCGACGTCCACGCTGCCGAAGCGAATGTTCGTGGCGTTGCGCGACGAGGTCGATCCGACGATCGCCTCGATCAGCTCGCTTCTGATCATCACGAGTCTCGGTATCGGATTGGCTGCTGTTGTGGCCAGCCGCAAGAAATACGCCTAGCGGGAAGCTGAAGCCTTTCGGCTCGTTTGCGTCTGTCCTCGTCCTAGCCGCTGAAATTCGCGCGTGAGCGCGCGCGCCACGTCCGTGAGTTCGCGTTTGTGGCGCTCGACTTGACGCTCGCCAAAGCGATTTAGCGAGGAAGTCACGAAGAGCGCGCCGAGCAGGCGCGAGAGATGATCAAAGACCGGAACCGTCAGGCTGCCTGCATCCTCGACGTTTTCGGCTATCGAGAGGTGAAAGCCGGTGCGGCGGATCATCTCGATTTTCCTTATGAGGGATTCGCGATCCGGTACCGTGCCGGTCGCCATCTTCTTCAGCTTTACGTCGCGCAGATAGCGATTGCGCCAAGCGGCAGCTTGGAAAGCGATTAGCACCATTCCGAATGCACAGTGCAGGGGAATCTCCCTGGAATAAGGCTCAATTATGTGCGGCGTATGGGATCCGTAGCACCAGTCCACGACGACCGCTTCGTTGCCTTGTAGCACGGCAAGCCCGCTGTCGATCTTGGTCGCCCGAGCCAAGCCTTCAATGAACGGATGCGCGATCTGTAGCGATCGTCGATACGGCTCTAGCGGCGTGACGAGCGGGAGCAGACGCGCGCCTAGCTCGTAGCGGCGGTCGTCGCCTCGTTTGAAAATGCCGTTGTCGACGAGCGATTTCGCAATCCGGCTGACCGTCGGCAGCGGGAGCTGGCTCTCCGCGCTCATTGCAGTGAGACTGATCGGACCGGACTTCGCGACCAGCCGCATCAACCTGACCGCCCTGTCGAAAACCTGAATGGACATGTCATTGTCACAGTAAAGATTACGCCACAAATTTGTACGCACAGTCGGTTGCTGGTCCTGGCTCAGCCGACCGAAGAGTACAGAATTTTCATTATCGAGTCCGACGTGATTCGAGCCGCTACGTAAGTAGAAATTTCACTCGACTTCGCCCACAAAGGAAGCACGTGTATTGCTTCAACGATCGAGTTCCTAAGCGACAGTTGCCCAAGATAATTACGTTCTCGTCGAGAGGCTGCCAATTAGGCGCCGCGATGTGGAGCGCGGCCCGCGCACGCTCCGCATCACCAAACATGGCCTTGCAGTGATCGGCGAGGAAGGCGACGAGCCCGTAGAACCGAAGCTGTAAACCAAAAAAGAGTCTTAGCTATCGCAAACAGGTCTCTGGTAAGAACTATCCAGGTCGTTTGGAAATAACAATGTGTCTCTCGGAGACCGGCACCGTATTCTGCCGATAATGCGTCGGCAGGGAGTCTCTGCGGCAGTCCTATAGAGATAAAACTCCCGATAATCCGCAAACTGCGTGGTGGTCCTCGCAGGATTCGACCGCCACACAATTGCTCGCGAATCGGTCTCGACCGTACTGTCACAAAAAAATAACGGCGCTCGAACGTTAGATGTTACATGAGAGCCGATCATACAGACCGCTACAATATCGTTACTCGTTGCATCGAAGAAAATTTATCTGGGTGCGAGTTGTTGCAGTAGACGGCCGCCGCTGGGAATTGCTCCACGCCAACCTGAGACTGTGAGCGCGCCCCACAGCGCACATCCATTGCTCGTCAGCAGCGGCTTGCCGATATGGCGCTCGATCTCCGGGATCGCCTCGAGCGAACGGAAGTTGCCGCAGCTCAGCACCAGCCCATCGGCGTCCGGCACCCATGCGCGCTTGGCAAGCGCGAGCGCGGCGTCGGGGCCGTGCTTGACGTTCGCTTGCTCGCCGAGGCCGACTGCGTTGAGAACGGTCAAGCCGGCGGCCTTGAGATAGTCGACGAGATGCGCAAGCAGCCATGGCTCGTAAGGCGCCGCGACGGCGACGCTGGATAGTCCGAGATGCCGCGCGGCATCGACCAGCGCGCCCGCCGTCGAGACGATCGCGGGGCCGCCGCGGCGCTTCAATCGCGCAATGTCCTCCTGATCCACCGTGTAGCCCCGCGCGAGGCTCGCGCCGGTGCAAGCGTAGCAGACCGCAGCGACGCCGGCATGGCTCAGGAGCTCGACCTGCGTCGGGAACTGATCGGTCATATATTGCATCGATGCCGGGCTGTCCTCGGTATGCGCGATGCGCGCGAAATGCGCCGACACGCCGGGCGGCAGCATGCGCGTGGTCTCGTATTCGACGACCGTGTTCCACGACGGAACGACATAGCCGAGCTTACAGTTCCAGTCGCTCACGCAATGCCCCTACGCGGTCTGCGCCGGGAGAGCCGGCAATCGTTGAACCTTCGTATGCCAATGGCCGCCTGTACCCAAGGGCGGCCATTGGATGCCGATCGACGAAGCTACTTACCGACTTCCTTGCGGACCTTGGCGAGCACCTCGACAGCCTCCGGGCTCGTTGCCTTCGCCCACTCGTCCCAATACGGCCGCACGCGCTCCAGTGCCTCGGCGCGCACCTTGTCGTCCGGCAAGTGAACGATCATGCCCTTCGCCTTGAGTTGCGCGGTCACGACGTCTTCCGAATCGGCGAGTTCCTTGGTCAGTTCGGCGGCGTCCTTGCGCGCCGCCTCGACGACCTTCGCCTGCACATCGGCGGGAAGCTTCTCGAACGCCGCCTTGTTGGCGATGTAAAGCATCAGGTCGTAGTTCAGGCCCAGGCGATAATTGTATTTCAGCATGTCGCCCCAGAGGCGGCCGCCGCCGGCGCTCGCCGTGGTCAGGCCCTCAACGGTCGAACGCTCCAGCGCCGGAGCAACGTCGGCGGTTGCAAGCGTGACCGGCGTCGCCTCGAAGCGGCGCATGAAATCGGCCTGCGGCTGGTTGTTCACCCGCATCTTCTTGCCTTTGAGGTCGGCCAGCGAGTCGAGCTTGTTCGTCGCCCAGATCGTTTGCAGCGGGAAGTTATAGGTCGCAAGCAGCTTCACGCCCCGCTTGTCGAGCTCCTTGGCGAGATACGGCTCGAGGATCGCGATGGCCTTGAGGAAATCCTCATGGCTCGACGTCGTCAGCAACGGCAGGTTGGTGAGCCCGCCGAGCGGCAGGTTGCCGGTGAAGAAGCCGTCATGCGCGAAGGTGAGCGTGCCCTCGCCGACCGCCTGCGTCACCGCGGTGCCCGGGATCGGCAGCGAGCCGCCGACATTGACCTTGGTGCGGATTTTTCCGCCCGCGATCTTCTCCAACTCCTTGGCGAATTTCTCCAGATGTTGGTAGTCGGGATGATTGGTCGTGCTGAAGAACGTGTAGCCTTTCCAGAGCGGCTGAGCGCTTGCGCCGCCCGGCAGGGCAAAGCTGGAAACGATACCAGCCACAACCAGAGCAAGAAGCTTTTTGGCCATAATCTACTCCCTCCATAAATCCCGACCCTTGACGCGTTGCATGCGCCAGTCTTGCCTGGGAGCTTAGGAAAAAACGGCGCCCATGGTCAATCACGATCCGATTTTGTCGCAGGTTGTTTTGCTCAATTAAGGCTGGTAACGTTTTCATAATTCGCATTCAACGAACGGCATCCAGGGGAGGCATTGAATGTTCGCACCGCCCAAGGCCATCGAGGCCGAGGTTTTCGCCCGTATTCCGGAGTCGCTCGGCATCACCAATCGGCGGGTGCAGTGGGTGGATGTGCAGATGCACGGCGCGCCGTGCCCGACCTTCCTCGAGGGCCCGTCCTTCGACCGCGACGGCAATCTCTTCGTCACCGATATCCCGTGGGGGCGGATCTTCAAGATCACGCCGAGCGGCGACGTCAGCGTGGTCGCCGAATATGATGGCGAGCCGAACGGCTTGAAGTTCCATAAGGACGGCCGCGCCTTCATCGCCGACCATAAGCAAGGCATCATGGTTCTCGATCCGCGTACGGGCAAAGTCGAGCCTTACTTCGACCGTCCGATGCTGCAGCGCTTCAAAGGCACAAACGACCTCGTCTTCGCGTCGAATGGCGATCTTTATTTCACCGACCAGGGCCAGACCGGCCTGCACGATCCGAGCGGGCGGCTCTACCGGCTGCGCACGAACGGACAGCTCGACTGCATCCTGGACAATGTGCCGAGCCCGAACGGGCTGGTGCTCAACGCCGACGAGAACGTCATTTTTCTCGCCGTGACGCGCGACAATGCGATCTGGCGCGTGCCGCTGATGACGGACGGCACGGCGAGCAAGGTCGGCGTCTTCGTTCAAATGTCCGGCGGCGCCGGACCCGACGGCATGGCCATCGACCAGCAAGGCAACATCGCCGTCTGCCACGCCGGTTTCGGCGCAGCGTGGCTTTTCAGCGCAAAGGGTGAGCCGATGCTGCGCATCAATGCGCCGCAAGGGCTGATGACGACCAATTGCGCTTACGGCGGCCCTGACGGCAAGCGCCTGTTCATCACGGAATCGAAGACCGGAACGATTCTGGTGGCCGACATGCCGGTGGCCGGGCGCGCCATGTACTCGCACGCGTAGATTTGCGCGTTAGTATCGGTGGTCGTCGCGCGGCGATCACGCGGATTTCACAACGTCATCATTTCGGCACCGAGGGGATTTTTCATGCCCTACGATCCTTCCCAGCCCGACGCGTTCGATCGCGTCGGCAATGCGCTTGTCGCGCTCGGCTTGCGAATCTCTCAGATCGCCATCGCCGCGATGGTGGTGCTGATCACCTCCGACGTCATCGCTCGTAACGTCTTCAAGAAATCGCTGCTGATCTCCGACGAGGTGTCCGGCTATCTCCTCGTTGCCATGACCTTCTTCGGCATTGCCTACGGCTTGCGCACCGGATCGCTTCTGCGCATCGAGTTCATCCTGTTCGCGATGCCGTCCGGCCTGCGTAAGATCGCCGATGTGGTCTACGACCTGCTCGCGCTCGCGCTGTCCTGCATCCTTCTCTACACGTTCATCCACCTGGTGATGAGCACGTGGGACCGTCACATGGTGGCGCCGACACTAATCGAAACGCCGCTATGGATTCCGCAACTCGCGATGCCGCTCGGCTGCGCGATCCTCGCCGTTGGCTTCCTCCTTGAGCTGCGCGGTTCGATCATGCGCATGCTCGGATACGCGCCGCCGGCGCAAACGTCGTCGGAAGTCGATCTCGAGGTGATGCTGTGAGCTGGGGCGCGGACTTCGTCATCATCATCGGGATTCTGGTCGCGCTTCTCTTGGGCGGCATGTGGGTGCCGTTCGCGATCGGCGTCGCCGGGCTCGTCTCGATCTATCTGGTGGATGGCTGGGCCGGCATGAACGCGCTCGGCCTGGTGTCGTGGGGCAGCGTCAACAGCTTCACGCTTACCGCCATTCCGCTGTTCATCCTGATGGCGGAGATCCTGCTGCAAAGCGGCGTGAGCCAACGCTTCTACCAAGGCCTCATCGTTCTCGTGCGCGGCCTTCCGGGCGGACTGATGCAGACCAACATCGCGGGTTGCGCGCTGTTCGCCGCGATCAGCGGATCGAGCGTCGCGACGGCGGCGGCGATCGGAACGGTCGCCCTGCCGCAGCTTGAGAAGCGCGGTTATGACCGCCGCATGGCCGCGGGCTCGCTCGCCGCCGGCGGCACGCTCGGCATCCTCATCCCGCCGAGTATCGCGATGATCATCTACGGCACCTTCACCGAGGTGTCGATTTCCAAGCTGTTCATGGCCGGCTTCATTCCCGGCTTCGTGCTCGCGTTCCTGTTCATGCTCTATATCGCATTCCGGGCGTGGCTGCGTCCGGAGGTTGCGCCACGCGAAGGTGGCGGGCGCATCTCGATGCGGGAACGACTTGCCGCCGGGCTCGAACTGGTGCCGTTCATCGTGCTGATCGTCTCGGTGCTCGGCAGCATCTATGCCGGCATCGCGACGCCGACGGAAGCCGCCGCCGTCGGCTGCTCCGTCGCCGTCGTTATTTCGCTGATCTGGGGAAAATTCGGCTTCGCTGAACTGAACGCCGCATTGACCAGCACGGTGCGCGTGAGCTGCACGATCATCTTCATCGTGTTCAATGCGATGATCTTCTCCTATGCCGTCGAGAACGCCGGCATCGGCACCAATCTCACCAACTGGTTCACCGGCCTTGGCCTCAATCGCTACGCCTTCTTCTTCTCGCTGGTGGTGATGTACTGCATCCTCGGATGCCTGATCGACAGCATCGGCATGATCGTCCTCACCGTCCCGCTGTTGTTCGGGTCGATCGTCGGCTACGGCTTCGATCCGGTCTGGTTCGGCGTCATTCTCGTCCTGCTGCTCGAGCTCGGCATGATCACGCCGCCGTTCGGGATCAACCTGTTCGTCATCCAAAGCATCTCGAAGTGGCCGCTCGGCGACGTCGTGCGCGGCAGCGCCCCGTACTGGGCGATCATCCTGCTTTACGTGGCGTTCCTGACCGCGTTTCCCGACTTCGTGACCTGGCTGCCCGCCAAGCTCGCGGGTTGAGTTTCTCTTGGTGTGGAGTACCGAATGACGACACGTAGAATCGTCTTTTTTGAACGCTGGGCCGATCCGATTGCCGAGGAAGTCTTGGCCAGGGAGCCGGGGATCGAGCTTGTGCGGCTTCCTTACGACGCCAAACCGGAAGAGGTGTGGCGTGCGCTCGAAGGCGCGCATGGCTATCAATGGCCGCGGGCGCCTTATCTCGGCACCCGCGAACTCATCGCTCGCTGCCCCAACCTGCTGGCGATGTCGGCGCAAGGCGCGGGTTACGACATGATCGATCCGGTGGCATGTACCGAGGCCGGCGTTCTCGTCGTCAATCAGACCGGCCTCGGCCGCGAGGCGGTCGCGGAACACGTCGTCG
This sequence comes from Variibacter sp., assembly GCA_039808325.1. Classification (GTDB taxonomy): domain Bacteria; phylum Pseudomonadota; class Alphaproteobacteria; order Rhizobiales; family Xanthobacteraceae; genus JAFKKS01. The sequence continues at coordinate 20,310 of JBDHSU010000068.1, forward strand.
GCATGATCCTCTCGCTCGCGAAGCAGATGATCCAGTCGGATCGCGCGCTGCGGCGCGACCGCAACTGGGAGCGGCTGCAATTCACCGGCGACGAGATTTCGGGCAAGACGATCGGTATCGTCGGCTTCGGCAATATCGGAACGCGCCTTGCCGATATCTGCCGCCTTGCCTTCAACATGAACGTGCTCGCCTTCGATCCCTACCTCTCCGCCGAGGAGATCGCGGCGCGCGGCGGCACCAAGACTGATTTCGACACGCTTCTGGCGTCCGCCGATTTCGTCTCCGTCAACTGCCCGCTCACGCCTGAGACGCGCGACATGTTCAACCAGGGCAGCTTCGCAAAGATGAAACCCGGCGCCATCTTCGTCACCACCGCGCGCGGCGGCATTCATGGTGAGACCTCGCTGGCGCAGTTTCTGGCAAACGGGCACCTCGCGGGAGCCGGCCTCGACGTGTGGATGGAAGAGCCACCGCCGCTCAACCATCCGCTGCTCGCCTTCGACAATGTCGTCGTAACGCCGCACAATGCCGGCGTGACGAAGCAGGCCTATCGCGCATTGGCCGAGGGCGCCGCGTTGCAGTGGATCGAGATCCTGAAAGGCCACCGCCCGCCACGCCTGCAGAATCCGGACGTGTGGCCGCGCTATCGTGAGCGCTATCGGGCCATCACCGGCGAGGCTTTGGCGGAATGACGAAACGGGGAAAGACCGCAGGCGCCGCTTCACCACCGCTGCGTCCGGCGCTTTCCCGGAAGCCGAACAAGCGGGCGCGACCCCGCCGCGTAACCATTCGGGACGTCGCGAAGCATGCCGACGTTTCGCTGACCACGGTGTCGCGCGTTATCAACATGACCGATGCCGTGCGCCCGCAAGTGCGCGAGCGGGTGCGCGCCGCCATGACCGACCTCGGTTATGTACCCGATGTGATCGCTCAAAGTTTGCGCAAGCAAGTCACCAAGACAGTCGGCTGCATCGTCCCCGACATCGGCTTTCCCGCCTTCTCCAGTACGATCGGCGCTATCGAGGAGCAGCTGCGCGGCGCCGGTTACACGATGCAGGTCATGGCGACGCAGGAGAGCCATGAGCGCGAGATGGAGATCCTGTCGCTGTGCCGCGGACGCAGACTCGCGGGGCTGATTACGAGCATTGGCCGCGACGATGACGACGCCATCCTCAAAATGCTGCGTCAGCTTCCGTTCCCGGCGATCTTGCTCGATCGCAGGATTCCTGCGCCGATCGACTCGGTCTGCACCGATCATTTCAACGGTGCGCTGCAGGCAACGGAATATCTGCTGCAGTTGGGGCACCGGCGGATCGGCCTGATCACGTTATCGGAACACGCCTTGCCTGGCCGGGAGCGCCGCCGCGCGTTTTCCCAGGCGCACGCGGCGCGCGGTCTCGCGTTCAACCCCGAATGGATCACCGGCCCGGGCTTCGAGAACGACCACGCCTATCGCATCGCCTACGAGCTTCTCTCCCACGAGCCGCGCCCGACCGCCATCATGGCGGGCGGATTCCCCACGATCGGCGTCATGCGCGCCGCGCGCTCGCTCGGCATCTCCATCCCACAAGACCTTTCGCTGATCAGCTT
>JBDHSU010000069.1:0-21787 GCA_039808325.1 Variibacter sp.
GATGATGGCGAAGGCGACCACCGAGCCGAGCTGCAATCCCGCGATGGTGACGACCGGCACCAGCGTATTCTTCAGCGCATGGCCGAAATTGACGGCGCGGCTGCGCAGCCCGCGCGCGCGGGCGAACTTGATGTAGTCGGTGCGCAGCACCTCCAGCATCTCGGAGCGCACGAGCCGCATGATCAGCGTCATCTGGAACAGGCCGAGCGTGATCGCGGGCATGATCAACGAGCGGATGCCGGAGGAGGTGAGAAGCCCGGTCGTCCAGAAGCCGAGATGCACCACGTCGCCGCGCCCGTAGGACGGCAGCCAGCCGAGCAGAACCGCGAAGACGAAGATGAGCAGAATGCCGGTGAGGAAGGTCGGCAGCGAAATGCCGATCAGCGACACGGTGAGGAAGATCTTCGAGAGCCAGGAGTCGCGGTGCAGCCCCGTATGCACGCCCATCGGAATGCCGATGGCGAGCGCAAGGATGGTCGAGACGATCGAGAGTTCGAGGGTCGCGGGCACGCGTTCGGCCAGCAGGTCGATGACCGGCTGCTTGAACTGGTAGGAGACGCCGAAGTCGAAGTGCAGCGCGTTCCACACGAAGCGCAGGAACTGGACGATGATCGGATCGTTCAGGCCGAGCGCCTGCCGCAGCGCCTCACGTTCCGCCGCGGTCGTCTCGACGCCCACCATCTGGTTGACGGGGTCGCCGACGAAGCGGAAGAGCGTGAACGCGATCAGGCCCACCACCAGCATGACCAGGATGGCCTGGAACGATCGTCGCAGGACAATAGCAAACATCGCGATCTCATCGCATCGTGAGGCGACGGCGGATCATACGCCGCCGCCTCATGCGCGGATCAGTCTTTCTTCTGCGCCCAGTAGAACAGGATTTGGTTGTCCGGCCGCTGGGCGATCGTCAGCTTCTTCGATACCCCCCAGGCCAGGGCCTGCTGGTGCAGGGGGATGTAGCCCCAATCCTGGTTCTGCGCGATGTCGTAGGCTTCCTTGATCATCTGGTCGCGCTTGGCCTTGTCGGACTCGACCAGGATCTTGTCGCGCAGCTCCTCGACCTTCTTGTTGCAGTAGTTGCCGAGGTTGTTGTTGCCGCCGTTCCCCTTCTCGTCGCGGCAGCCGTACATGTTGGCGAGAATGTTCCAGCTATCGAACGAGCCGGGGGTCCATCCGAGCAGATAGAACGAGGTGTCGTAGCCGCCCGATGCCAGGACCTTGGCGAAGTACTTCGCCTTCGGCTGGGCGTTGAGGTTGATCTTGACGTTGATGCGCGCAAGCATCGCGACAACCGCCTGGCAGATCGCCGCGTCGTTGACGTAGCGGTCGTTCGGACAGTCCATCATCACCTCGAAGCCGTTCGGATAGCCGGCTTCCGCCATCAGCTTCTTCGCCGCCTCCGGGTCGGCCTTCGGACGCACGAAATCCTTCGACAGGTCGAAAAGGAGCGGTGAGATCATCAGCGCGGAGGGCGTCGCCGCGCCGCGCATCACCCGCGACTTGATCGCTTCCTCGTCGATGGCGAGATAGAACGCCTTGCGCACCCGCACGTCCTTGAACGGGTTCTTGCCCTTCACGCTCGATGAGCGCAACTCGTCGCGGTACTGGTCGAAGCCGAGGAAGATCGTGCGCAGTTCCGGTCCCTGCATCACATGCGCGTTCGGGCTGGCGTTGATGCGCGGGATGTCCTGTAGCGGCACGGGGTCCATGAGATCGACCTCTCCGGAGAGAAGGGCGGCGACCCGCGTCGCGTCGTTCGAGATCGTGGTGAAAATGACTTCGTCGAGATTGTGCTCGGGCTTGCCCCACCAGTTCGGATTCTTCTTGTAGGTGGTTTTCACGCCGGCCTGGTGGCTGGTGAGAATGAATGGGCCGGTGCCGTTCGCGTGCAGCGCCGCGTAGTTGAGTTGCTGGCCGGTGGCCGGCTGCGGCGCGGCGGAGTTGTTCGCCTCAGCCCACTTCTTCGACATGATGTACCAGGTGTCCCACTCGTAGTGGAGAATGGGATTGGGAGTCTTCAGCACCACGTCGACGGTATGGTCGTCGACCTTCACGAATTTCGCGTCCAGCGGAATGCGGGTCTTGAGGTCGGAGCCGTTGGCGCGCACGCGGTCGGCGGAGAAGACGACGTCGTCGGCGGTGAAGTCTTCGCCGTTGTGGAATTTGACGCCCTTGCGCAGATGGAAGCGCCAGCGCGTCGGTTCGACGATCTCCCAGCTCTCGGCAAGGCCGGGAATGATCTTCAGGTCCTTGTCTCGCTTGGTCAGGCCCTCATAGACGTTGCCGAGGGCGCCCAGCGTGAATGTTTCGTTCAGCGAATAGGGATCGAGCGATTTCAGATCGCCCTGGAACCCATATCGCAGCGTGACCGCGTTCGCCGGCGAAAGCCCGACGAGCAGAGCCGCGACGAGGGCAAAAAACGCAAACTTGAACTTCATGGCCTTCCCCCTAGCACGACGCCATCAATCTTCGGTTGATGTTTGTTTAGGCGCTCTCTAAAGCTTAGCGGCGAACGGCGCGGCTGGCCAGAGCATCTCGCGACCTTCCGCGCCGTGTACAGGGCCTGCGGCGCGTTCCCGTAGGCGAGGCGATTTGCTACATTTAACGCTTCGCTCGCCGCCGCTCAGGAGTTCCCAGCCATGCCGATCGTCAACCGCGTCGCCGCCATGCATGACGAGATCACGCAATGGAGGCGCGATCTGCACGCCCATCCGGAACTCTTGTTCGACGTGCATCGCACCGCCGGCGTGGTTGCCGAGAAACTGAAGGCGTTCGGTTGCGACGAGGTGGTGCCGGGGATCGGAAAGACCGGCGTAGTCGGGGTGATCCGCGGCCGAAAGTCGGGATCGAACAAGGTGATCGGCCTGCGCGCGGACATGGATGCCTTGCCGATCGACGAGCAGACGAACGTGCCTTACCGCTCCAAGACGCCGGGCGTAATGCACGCCTGCGGCCACGACGGACATACCGCCATGCTTCTCGGCGCCGCGAAATACCTCGCCGAGACGCGCAACTTCGACGGCACGGCGGTGGTGATCTTCCAGCCGGCGGAGGAGGGCGGCGGCGGCGGCCGCGAGATGGTCAAGGACGGTATGATGGAACGTTTCGGCATCAACGAGGTCTATGGGATGCATAACAGCCCGGACCTGCCGATCGGCGAATTCGCCCTCCGCCGGGGGCCGGTGATGGCGGCCGCCGACAAGCTGCGCATCGACATCGAAGGCAAGGGCACGCACGCGGCCAAGCCGCATCTCGGCATCGATACGATCCTCGTCGGCTCGCAGATCGTCAATCAGCTTCAGTCGATCGTCTCGCGCAACCTCGATCCGCTGCAATCCGCGGTCGTCTCGATCTGCACCTTCAGGGCGGGCGACACCGACAACGTCATTCCGCAGACGGCGATGATGCTCGGCACGGTGCGCACGCTGCTGCCGGACGTGCAGGACATGATCGAGAAGCGCGTCTCGGAAGTCGTGGAGGGCGTCGCCAAGCTGCACGGCGCGACCGCCAAAGTCACTTACGTTCGCAACTACCCGATCACCATCAATCACGACAGACAGACCGACTTCGCCGCCTCCGTCGCGGCCGAGGTTTCCGGTTCCGACAGAGTCGACACGGACCTGACGCCGGTGATGGGCGCGGAGGACTTCTCCTTCATGCTGAACGAACGGCCGGGCGCCTTTATCTTCGTCGGCAACGGCGAAAGCGCCGGGCTGCATCACCCGGCCTACAATTTCAACGACGATGCCATTCCGGTCGGCACGTCCTACTGGGTGCGGCTGGTCGAGACGGCGATGCCGGCCTAGATCACGATGATTTTGGATCGGATCGATCCAAAATCATGAACGTGATCGATTCTCATAACTTGGAGCGGGATGGGGGTGGAAAACCGCTCCACACTTTTCCTCATCCCGCTCTCGCGAAAGCGGGCCGCATATTCGCCTCATTGCCGGGCTGGCCCGGCAATCCATCCTCCTTGCAAGAATTCCCTTGAACGATGGATGAGCGGGTCAAGCCCGCGCATGACGTCCCGAGTATTACCGCCGTAGCCGGTCGACGAGGGCGTCGATATGCAGCCGCGCAATCCCGTCCAGGTCGCGGGAGAGGACGCGTAGCCGGCCGGTCTGGTGGGTCACCACGGCGCCGATGAGGAACGCGAACAGCGCAGCCGTCTCCGTGCGTGCCGTCGCGGCGCCGCGACGTCTCGTCTGGCGGATCGTCTCTTCCAAGAGGCCGAGCGTGTCGGCGAGGCGCTGGTTGAGCCCGGCGTCGAGGGCAGGCGAAAGCCCGCGCGGCCGCACGCTGCCCCAGAGGTAGAGCCCGAGCGCCACCTCATCGGGCCGCTCGCGGTAGTAGTCGAGGAATGCGAGCGCCCCGGCGCGCAGGGCGGCCTGCGCTGTTCGCCCCGACGCGGCGGCGTCGCTGACCGCCGCGTACAGGCGCGACAGGGACTCATAGAGCAGGGCGGCGTAGATCGCTTCCTTGGATTCGAACAGCGGATAGAGCGCGCCAGTCGTGCAGCCGGCGGCTGCCGCGATCGCGCGCACCGTCGCGCCCTCCAGCCCGTCCTTCACGAAGACCTGTTGCGCGGCGTCGAGAATGAGCCGCCGCCGCGCCTGCCGCAGCGCCGATTGGCGCTCGTCCCGCGCCTGCCCGAAAGCGGCGGCGGACGGTTCCAAAGCGGCGGCGGTCTGGGTTTGACGCGGCGCGGTTCGTATCATAGCGTTATTTTTATAACATTGTTACGAGGATTCGTCGAGATGACCGTTCGTATCGAAAAGAGCGGCGCGGTGTGGACCGTCGTTCACAGCCGTCCGCAGGCGCGCAACGCCATGGATCCCGAATCCGCCGACGCGCTGGTGGATGCCTTTCGCGCCTTCGATCGCGATCCGGACGCCGCGGTCGCGGTGCTGTGGGGCGAGGGCGGCGCCTTCTGCGCCGGCTGGGATTTGAAGTATGCGGCCACGCTGTCCGACCGTACGCGCTTCGACGAGCAGATCGTCGAGGGGCTCGGCTTCGGCATGGGCGGGGCGCCGGCGCCGCGCGGCCCGATGGGGCCGACCCGGCTCGAACTCTCCAAGCCGGTGATCGCGGCGGTCGAGGGGCCGGCCGTCGCCGGCGGCATGGAAGTGGCGCTGTGGTGCGACTGCCGCGTGATGGCCGAGACGGCCTATTTCGGGGTCTATTGCCGCCGCTGGGGCATCCCGCTGCTCGACGGCGGATCGGTGCGCCTGCCGCGCCTCGTCGGGCAGGGCCGCGCCCTCGAGATCATCATGACCGGCCGCAAGGTGCCGGCCGACGAGGCGCTGCGGATCGGGATGTGCGAGAAGGTCGTCGGCAAGGGAGAGGCGCGCGCGGCGGCGGAGGCGATGGCGCGGGAGATCGCCCGCTTCCCGCAGGCCGCCGTGCGCGCGGACCGCCGCACGGTGCACGAGACTCACGGACTATCGGTGCGGGAAGGGCTGCGGCGGGAATGGGTCAACGGCGTTGAGGCGCACCATCGCGAAGGCGCGGCCGGCGCCGGCCGGTTCGCGTCGGGGCTCGGCCGGCACGGCGACTTCGGGACGATCGCGTAAAAGCTTCGCTTCGTCGTCATTGCCGGGCTTGTCCCCGGCAATCCATCATTCTTCGAAGAACATGGATGCCCGGGGGGCAATCCCGGGCATGACGATTGGTCTTACGGTGCTGGCTCCGCCTTGTCGGCTGGAACAATCGAGGGGCGCGCGAGCAGCCGGCGCGGCACGAGGTCCAGCAGGCGCTGACGCGTCGCCGCCCAGTACTCGAAGGAGTTGAAGCGCGAGCCTTCGAGAGCGGCGATAGCTGCCGCCGAGAGGAACGGCAGGCTCTGCACCAGCAGCACCGCCGCGAAGATGTTGATCTCGCGGACATGCTGATAGTTGGTGGCGAGCACGACCATCGCGCCGACGACCAGCAGGCCACCGAGGACCGCCTCCCAGAACGCCTGGAAGGACGTCACCTGCAGCGTGCCCTTGCCGCCCTTGGCGGTGCGGGCGAAGGGGAGGTGCTCCTTGATGAGCCCGTCCGCGAGTGCCTTGGCGACCGTCCACTGCAGCGACATGGCGGCGATTGCGGCGGCAAGCATCTGGTCGACCGGGATCGACACGCGCAGCCGGTAAAGCGCCACGAAGTGCAGGAGGCTCACCGCGAACGCGGCGATGATCGGAATGGTCAGGATGCGGTCCGGGATCGCGATGCCGATGAAGGCCACGACCGGCACCCACAGGAGGTTGAGGATGGCGACGAGCACGCCGATGCCCTCAGCGCCCAGCCAGTTCAGCCAGCCGAGCGTATATTCGCGGCGCTGGTCGCGGGTCAGCAGGCTCCTGCCCGGCAGGAACCGGCGCCAGTGCTTCTTCACGATCTGCAGGCCGCCATAGGCCCAGCGGTGGCGCTGCTTCTTGAACGCCTCGTAACTGTCCGGCAGTAGGCCATAGCCGTAGCGACGGTTCGTATAGTGCGTGAGCCAGCCCTGCTCGAGGATCGACAGACCGAGGTCCGTATCCTCGCAGATGGTCTCGCTCGGCCAGTTGCCCGCGGCCTCGAGGGCGGAGCGGCGCACCAGCATCATCGTGCCGTGAACGACGATCGAGTTACTTTCGTTGCGCTCGACCATGCCGATGTCGAAGAAGCCGGCATATTCGCCGTTCATGGCGTGATGCATCACGCTCTGATTGCCGTCCCGATGATCCTGCGGCGCCTGCACCAGGCCGACGCGGGAATCCGCGAAGACCGGCACGAGATCCTTCAGCCAGTCCGGCGTCACGGTATAGTCGGCGTCGATCACGCCGATGATCTCGGCGTCGGGGGCGGTCTGGGTCAGCGCCAGGCGCAGCGCGCCCGCCTTGTAGCCTTCGACCTTCTGCGCGTTGATGAACTTGAAGCGCTCACCCAGAAGGCGGCAATGCTCCTCGATCGGCTGCGAGAACTCCGGCTCGGGCGTGTTGTTGATGACGACCACGCACTCGAAGTTCGGGTATTCGAGACGTGCGACGGCGTCCAGGGTCTGCTTCAGCATCTCCGGCGGCTCGCGATAGGCCGGGATGTGGATCGAGACCTTAGGCGCATACCCCTCGGCGCGCGTCAGGGCCCGCCGCTCCTTCCGGCCGAAGGCGATGGCCGCGATGTCCTCGATGCGAGACAGCGCGATCAGCACCAGCGGAACGAGAAGCACGAGACCGACAGCCAGCGCGAAGGTCGCGCCGGGCACGAAGTAGTGGCCGTTCCAGTAGGCAAAGATGGTGGCGAACCAGGCGCCGACGACATTCGCCGCCGTCGCGAGCAGGGCGGCTTGGCCGGCGGTGGCGCCCGCGATCGTCAGGATCGGCAGCGACAGCAGGAAGCCGATGAGCAGCGCCAGGCTGCCCACCTTCCAATGGTCGGTGTCGGTGAGCGGGCCGGTCCAGGAGAACTTCGGCCGCAACGAATTATCGAAAATGCCCCAGTAGGGCCCGACGCTTCCCTCGAAGACCTTCCAGGGCTGGTCCGTCGCTTCGACGATGTTGTAGTCGATCCCGAGCGACTCCGCGTGCGAGACGAAGTCGCGCAGCACCGCCGCCTGCTCAAGCCGACCGGGGTTGGCGTCCTTGAAGTTGTAGCCCGCGCTCGGCCAACCGAACTCGGCGATGACGATGCGCTTGCCGGGGTACATCTGCCGCAACTGGTTATAGCCGCCAATGGCGGCTTCGACGGCGGCCTTCTCCGGCACGCCTTCCCAGTACGGAAGAATATGGACGGCGATGAAGTCGACGGCCGAGACGAGTTCCGGATGGTCGCGCCAGACGCTCCAGATTTCACCGGTTGTCACAGGTACTTGGACTTCTCGCTTCACCTTTTGGATGAGCTTGATGAGTTCCGGAACCTTGATTTCGTCGCGGTAGATCGTTTCGTTGCCGACCACGATGCCGTTGACGTTGCGGTGGTGCTTGGCGAGGTCGACGACCTCCTTCAGCTCACGCTCGTTGCGCTTCTGGTCCTTGTCGATCCACGCGCCGATGGTGACGCGCAGGCCGAACTCGTTGGCGATGCCTGGCACAAGCTCGCCACCGCCCGTGGACGAATACGTCCGCAGAGCCCGCGTGTAGGGCGCGAGGATCTTCAGATCGGAGCGGATCTGGTCCGGCGTCGGCCGGTTGCCTTTATCCGGATGCAGCGAGCCATGGTACGGAGCGTAAGACACGCTCGCCAATTGCCCGTTGAAACTCGGCGCACTGGCTTGTTCCCGGGTCACGGCCCATAGGGCGCCGTGAATACACATAACAAGCGCAACAGCTGCAGCGGCGACGCGCATCACGCAACCCGAACGGGGCTTGGAAATCCGGTTCGAACCCGTCCCCTGGATTCGACCGAAAGAGAAAAACTGTCAGGAGTGGCGACAGCGCCCAGAAACCGAGTGAACACCTATGTACCGCTCATGGCGTTTTGAAGGCGTCCAGGCCCGATTGGCGCTCAACGCACCAATGCAGAACGTGAGGATTACTGTTTTGTTCCGGCTGGTTGGTTAGGTTGGGCCGGCTGCGCCGCCGTCGCGGCCGGGGTCGGTTGAAGCTGTGGGTTGATCCAGCATGCATGCACCCGCGCGTTCAGGCTCTCCGGCGATTTCGGATCGATATTGCCCTGGCGGATGACGCAGCGGAATGTCGCCTGCACGTGGCCGCCCGGGCAGCCGAAGCGGTCGTAAAGGTCAAGATGCCGGAAGGCCGTGTCGAGATCGTCGCGCCAAAGCAGGCTGACGGCGCGGCGGCCGAGCCAAACGCATTCGGGATGGCCGGCGGCCCCTTCCAGGACCCGCGAGGCCTCTTCGAATTCGTCGATTTTCTTCGCCGCCTCCTTGGCGGCGTCGCCTTGCTGGTTGGCGGCGGGCTTTTGGTCGCCTCCCTTATCGGGAGGTGCGCCCTGCGCCATTGCGGAAACGGGAAGAAATAGCAGGCTTGCGGTTAGAAAGGCAGCGCTCAAGACGCGATGAACTGAACTCATGACAACCGGGACTGTGGCGGAGCATTTGCGTGGCACGAAGTCGCGGCGGAGCGTTTCGGCGTCGCCCGGCGCCTCATTCCCCGTCCTCTGTGACATGACTGAACTTGTTGAATTTGTCTAGGGTATGACTTCCGCGCCGGACCGCCGAACGGCTTGGCACACGGCAGACGGCACGCTAAGCCTCGCGGCTCCTCCGGACATCGCACGCAAGGATGTATTTTCCGTTCAGCCTTTTCATCGTCGTCGCCGCATTGATCGGCGGCGCCTGGTCATGGCTCGGCGCGCCGGTCGTCATGCCGCCGTCGCCGCTTGCGTCGGGCGAAAAGCTTTACTGTGTGTCGTATGCGCCGTTTCGCGGCGACCAGAACCCGCTCAGCGCCGCGACGAAGGTCAGCGCCGAGCAGATCGACGAGGACCTGACGCGCCTGGCGAAGATCACCGACTGCGTGCGCAGCTACTCGATCGAGCACGGCCTCGACCAGATTCCGGAGATCGCCGCCCGTCACGGCCTCAAGGTGATGCAGGGCATCTGGCTGTCGAGCCATCCGGAGAGAAATAAAATCCAGATCGACACCGTCGTCGATCTGGTCAAGCGCTATCCTCAGACCATCAGTTCGGTCGTCGTCGGCAACGAGGTGCTTCTGCGCGGTGAGATGTCGGCGATCGACCTGGCGGCGACCATCCGCGCCGTGAAGGCGCGCGTGTCCGTCCCGGTGACTTACGCCGATGTGTGGGAGTTCTGGCTGCGCAACCGCGACCTCTATGCCGCCGTCGATTTCGTCACCATCCATATCCTTCCGTACTGGGAGGATTTCCCGGTCGGTGCGACCCAGGCGGCGGCGCATGTCGAGACGATCCGTAAGCAAGTCGCTGCGGCGTTTCCCGACAAAGAGATTTTGATTGGCGAGACCGGCTGGCCGAGCGCCGGCCGCATGCGGGAAGGCGCGCTGCCGTCGTTGTCCAATGAGTCGAAGGTGCTGCACGAGATCCTCGCCGTCGCCAAACGTAACAATTATCGGGTCAACGTCATCGAGGCGTTCGATCAGCCGTGGAAGCGGCAGTTGGAGGGAACGGTCGGCGGCCACTGGGGGCTCTTCGATGCCAGCACGCGGGAGCGAAAATTCGTCTGGGGGGAAGCCGTCTCCGATCATCCCCATTGGCGCATTCTGGCGATGCTTGGGGTCTGCGCCGCGGCGCTGATCTTTATCGGCGCGTGGTTTGCCGGGAGGAAGGTTCCCGAGAGTGCGCGCGGACCATGGCTTTGGGTCGCGGGCATCGCTCTCGTTGGCGGTATCTTTTTCGGGTGGAGCGCGGAGAAAGCGTGGCTCGAGGGATTGGGCGTCGGCGGCAACATCCGTTCCTGGGCGATGTGCGCGATGGCGGCCCTCGCGCCTGCCGTCGCAGCGGCGGCGATGATGCGCCGCTTGCCGATCCCGCGTTTCGCCGCCGTGCTGAGCGGAGCGGAGGCCGCGATGGCGCCGCTCTCGCGCGCCGTCGGCCTCGGGCTCGTCATCGTCTGCGTGCTCGCGCTCCAGAGCGCGTTCGGCCTTGTCTTCGATCCGCGCTACCGGGATTTTCCCTTCGCGTTCCTCACGGCGGCGGCGCTGCCGTACCTGGCTCTCGCATTGCGGGTTCGCTCGACTGAAGTCGCCGGCATGGCCGAGAAAATCGCCGCGGGCGCCCTTGCGCTCTGCGTGCTCTATTTCGTCCCCAATGAGAGCTTCGCCAACTGGCAGGCGCTTTGGGTCGCGGCGATGCTTCTCGTCCTCGTTACCGTGCTGCTGCGGCCCACGGCCGCGCGAAGCTGAGGATGAGGAGCGCTGCGGCGATCGACGACAGGCCGATATTGTAGAGCACGATCCCGAGTGCGCAGAACGCCAGCGCGACGGCGAACAGCAGAAGCGACGGGCGTATGAAGTTCAGCGCCGCGAGCGTAAGCGCGGCCCATCCGAAGACGCCGTTGTTGAACAGCAGGGTGATCGTCCTGCGCGAGGCGCAAAGCCACGTCGTCAGGCCCGCGTCGCAGGCAAGCCCGACGCTCGATTGCTCGATTACCAGGTAACGGAAATAAAGCGCGTAGCCGAGGGAGAGGAAGCCGACGACCAGCAGCAGATTGATCTGGCGCGGGCCGGGCAGGAAGAGAGAGCGGTTCATGCTTCCATTTTAGCCTGCCGGCCCGCGAAGCGGAATGCCGCGTGGTCGCGGAGCGTCCCGAAAGCGGCCGAGCCCGGACGCTCAATTGGCGATGAGGCGTTGACCGTCAAAAGGGACCGGGCGGCAGGCGGCCAGCGTTTCGGCCAGCGCCGCGCACCAGCGCGCGGCCGCCGAAGCGCTCGGCAACGGCCCGGCGACCAGCCGGAATTCGACGTCGCCGGGCTTGGCGCCTTCGCGTATCGCCATGATCGGCTGCAAGCCGTCGAAATAGCGTCCTTGCTGCGCCTTGATGGTCGTCCAGCGGGCGCGCAGAGCGTCCGGCGTACGCTCGCCGCCGATGTCGATGCCGAACCCGGCCTTGACCTCGACGGGGGCGGGGGCGGGCGCGGCGTCGCGCCCGGTGCTGCCGGTCACGTCCCCGCGGCGTTCGACCGCCTCGAGCCGCGCCATCAGCCGGTCGCGGTCGGCGGCGAGGCTTTGCACCGCCTCGGCGAGTTGCCGGGCCTGTGGGTCGGCGAACGGCGCCGCCTCGGCGGCGCGTGGCCCCTTCGGGGCGCCAAACAGGGACAGGACCGATCGCGAAAGCTGCGGGATCCGCGCCGTCGTTTCGGTCAAGCGCTTGGCGCCGATCTCCGTCTGCGCGGCGAGAACCGCGGCCGCGACCGAAAGCCCCGCGGCGACAACCCAGACGCTCGCCCGCACGGCGCCCCGCAAATTCATTTCATCGTCCTCGAACGGTCCGGCGACCGAATCTCGGCGGCGAGCCATGGCCCCACGCTCCCGCAGCGAATCAACATTGACTACGATAGCAAAGTCGGCGGCGGCGTACCGACGCCGTCGTTTCAAAACAGGCCAAGGTCGGATATCAAACCGCGCGAACGCGTCCGCCATGGCGGACGAAGCCGAGGGTGGAATGCCGTGAGCCGAACCTGTCTGACGATCGTGCTGGCCGCCGGCGAGGGAACGCGGATGCGCTCCAGTCTCCCGAAGGTGTTGCACCGGGTCGGCGGGCGCTCGCTGATCGGCCACGTTCTCGCGGGCGTCGCCGAAGCGGGAGCGACCGCCACCGCCGCGGTGATCGGGCCGGACCATGCAGCCGTCGCGGCCGAAGTCCGAAGAGGCGCGCCGGACGCGGATATTTTTACGCAAACCGACCGGCGCGGAACGGCGCATGCGGTATTGAGCGCGCGCGCCGCGCTTGAACGCGGCGCCGACGACGTTCTGGTCGTTTTCGGCGACACGCCGTTCGTGCGGCCGGCGACGCTGCAGCGCCTGCGCGATGCGATCGCGGCGGGCGCGGCGGTCGCGGTGCTCGGCTTTCGCCCCGCCGACCCGAGCGGCTATGGCCGTCTGCTCATGCAGGGCGATCGCCTTATCGCCATCCGCGAGGAGAAGGACGCGACGCCCGCGGAGCGCGCCATCGGCTTCTGCAATGCCGGGGTGATGGCGCTCGCCGGCAAGACGGCGCTGCGGTTGCTCGATCGGATCGACGACGCCAACGCGAAGCGCGAGTTTTATCTCACCGACGCTGTCGCCATCGCCAATGCGGACGGCCTGACGTCGACCGCGATCGAAGCCGAGGAGGACGAAGTGCGCGGCATCAACAACAAGGCGCAACTCGCCGAAGCGGAGAGCGAATTGCAGGCGCGGCTGCGCGCGGCGGCGCTGGAAGCCGGGGTCACGATGACCGCGCCGGAGACGGTGTTTCTGTCGCAGGACACGGCTTTCGGACGCGACGTCGTCGTCGAGCCTTATGTCGTCTTCGGCCCGGGCGTCACCGTCGCGGACCATGCGACGATCCGCGCCTTCTCGCATCTCGAAGGTGCGAAGGTGGGTGAGGGCGCGACCGTCGGGCCCTATGCCCGCTTGCGGCCGGGAACCGAACTCGGCCCCAAGACCAAGGTCGGCAACTTCGTGGAGATCAAGGCCGCGAAAGTCGAGGCCGGCGCCAAGATCAACCACCTGAGCTATGTCGGCGATGCGCGGGTCGGCGCGAACGCCAATGTCGGCGCCGGTACCATCACCTGCAACTACGACGGCTTTGCCAAGCATTTCACCGACATCGGCGCGAACGCCTTTATCGGCTCGAACAGCGCTCTGGTGGCGCCGGTGGCGGTCGGAGACGGCGCCTTCGTCGGCTCGGGCTCGGTCATCACGGACGATGTCCCGGCGGATGCCCTGGCGCTCGGGCGCGGCCGCCAGACGGTCAAGGACGGCTGGGCCAAGGCCGTGCGCGCCGCCCAGGCCGGCGCCAAGCACAAGCCGGGCGGGGAATAAGCCCGAGGAATAGCTTAACCCTGCGTCCGTTAAGCTTGATACACGGCGCAATGCTTTGTGATTCCAGTTGGCGCTGCCGGCCGTCTACATCTCTTGCGAATCGAAGCCGAAGGTTTTTGGGGCCGCTGCATGTGCGGGATTGTCGGAATTTTGGGCCGCGAGGCGGTCGCCACGCCGTTGGTCGAGGCGCTCAAGCGCCTTGAATATCGCGGCTATGATTCCGCGGGCATCGCGACGCTGGAGGGCGGCCACCTCGACCGGCGCCGTGCCGAGGGCAAGCTCAAGAACCTGGAGGCGCGTCTGCGCGAAGCGCCGCTGCGCGGCGTCAGCGGCATCGGCCACACGCGCTGGGCGACGCACGGACGTCCGAACGAGGTCAATGCGCATCCGCATGCGACGGAGCATCTCGCCGTCGTTCACAACGGCATCATCGAGAATTTCCGCGAATTGCGTGACGCGCTCATCGCCAGCGGCGCGAAATTTCTGACGGAGACCGACACGGAAGTCGTGGCGCATCTCGTCAGCGCGGAAATGCGCCGCGGCAAGGGGCCGGTCGAAGCCGTGCAGGCGTCGCTGCCGCTTCTGCGCGGCGCCTTCGCCCTGGCGTTCATTTTCGAGAACGAGGACAACCTGCTGGTCGGGGCGCGCAAGGGCTCGCCGCTCGCCGTCGGCTATGGCGACGGCGAGATGTATCTCGGCTCCGACGCCATCGCGCTCGCGCCGTTCACCGACACGATCAGCTATCTGGAGGAGGGCGATCTCGCGGTCGTCACCCGCAATCAGGTCGAGATCCGCAATGCCGCGGGTGCGCGCGTGAAGCGGCCGGTCATCAAGACCACGGCGTCGGCGTTCCTGGTCGACAAGGGCAACCACCGCCACTTCATGGCGAAGGAGATTTACGAACAGCCGGAAGTCGTCGGACACACGCTCGCGCATTACATCGACATGGCGAACGAGCGTGTCGTGCTGCCGCAGATGCTGCCGTTCGACTGGCGCAAGATCGAGCGGCTTTCGATCTCCGCCTGCGGCACCGCTTATTATGCCGGCCTCATCGCACGCTATTGGTTTGAGCGCTTCGCGCGCATCCCCGTCGAGATCGACGTCGCCTCGGAGTTCCGCTATCGCGAGGCGCCGCTCGCGCCGGGCAATCTCGCGCTCTTCGTCTCGCAATCGGGCGAGACGGCGGATACGCTCGCCTCGCTGCATTACGCGAAGGCGCAGGGCCAGCACACGCTCGCCATCGTCAACGTGCCGACGTCGACCATCGCGCGCGACAGCGACGTCGTGATGCCGACGCTCGCGGGTCCGGAGATCGGCGTCGCCTCGACCAAGGCGTTCACCTGCCAGCTCACGACGCTCGCCTGCCTCGCCGTCGCGGCGGGGCGCGCGCGGGGCGTGCTGTCGGAAGCGGACGAGGCCAAACTCGTGCGCGCGATCATCGAGGTGCCGCGCCACATGGCGGAGGCGCTGACGCTGGAGCCGACGATCGAGACCCTGGCGCGCGACTTGGCGAAGAGCCGCGACGTGCTCTATCTCGGGCGCGGCACCGCGTATCCGCTGGCGCTCGAAGGGGCATTGAAGCTGAAGGAAATCTCCTACATTCACGCCGAGGGTTACGCGGCCGGCGAGCTCAAGCACGGTCCCATCGCGCTGATCGACGAGACGATGCCGGTGATCGTGATCGCGCCTTACGACCGCGTCTTCGAAAAGACGGTGTCGAACCTGCAGGAGGTCGCGGCGCGTGGCGGCCGGATCATTCTGCTCACCGACCCGAAAGGCGCGCACGAGGCCAAGGCGGACTCGTTCGTGACGTTGACGCTACCGGAGATGCCGGCAACCGTGACGCCGCTCGTCTACGCGATTCCGGTGCAGCTCATCGCCTATCATACGGCCGTCGTCATGGGCACGGATGTCGATCAGCCGCGCAACCTGGCGAAGTCGGTCACGGTCGAATAGGCCTGCCGAGGGCGCCTTTGATCGCCATAGCCGAGCGATGCCGCGACCGGCTATAAGGGCGAGGGGGCGACAAATAAAGATAACGATGACATCCACTCACAACTCCAGTTTCCCGCCGCTGCCGCCCGAATCCGGCGAAACGCCGACAGCGCAGCAGCGCCTCGTGACCCGCATTCGGACCTACTTCCTTACCGGTCTCGTCGTCGCCGGGCCGGTGGTCGTCACGCTGTGGCTGACCTGGGCTTTCGTGACCTGGGTCGACGATCTCGTGCGCCCGCTCATCCCGGTCGTCTATCGACCCGAAACATACATGCCGGTAAAAATTCCCGGCCTCGGCCTGATCCTCGCTTTCGTCATCCTGACGACCTTGGGGTTCCTGACCGCGAATTTCGTCGGCCGCAAGTTCGTCGAACTGGGCGAGATGCTGCTCGAGCGGATGCCGATCGTGCGGCCGCTCTATCGCGGCCTCAAGCAGGTGTTCGAGACCGTGTTCTCCAAGAACGGGTCGACCTTCCGCACCGTCGGCCTGGTCGAGTTTCCGGCGCCCGGCATGTGGTCGCTCGTCTTCCTGTCGACGCCGCCGAGCGCGGACATCGTCTCGCGCCTGCCGCCGGAGGAGCATGTCTCCGTCTTCCTGCCGTGTACGCCAAACCCGACGACCGGCTTCTTCTTCTATCTGCCGCGGCGGGAGATCATCGAGCTTCCCGACATTCCGGTCGAGGATGCCGCGAAGCTGATCATGACGGCCGGCATGGTGCAGCCGGGGGGAGGCGCCGCGCAGAACCGCGACTTGGCGGCTCTTGCGGCGAAGGCGCGCGCCGCCCAGACCGCGCGCGTGGACGCGGCGGAGTAGCGCGGAAGTCAGCGTTATTGCCTCTGCCCGTCATCCTGAGGCGCGAGGCGCGTGAGCGCCGAGCCTCGAAAGACGACGGCCGGTGTCTTGGCCATCCTTCGAGGCTCGCCTTTCGGCGAGCACATCAGGATGACGCCCATTCTTTACCCCGCTCTGAGCATCCGGATGGCTTCGTCGCGCTCGAAGAAGTAGAGCAGGTGGCGTAACGCTTTTCCGCGTTCGGTCGCGAGTTGCGCGTCGCGCTGGAGCATCAGTTGCGCATCGTCGCGTGCCGCCTCGATGAGCGCGCCATGCACGTCGAGGCGCGCGATGCGGAAACCCGGCATGCCGCTCTGCCGCGTGCCGAGCACATCGCCTTCGCCGCGCAGCCGCAAATCCTCCTCCGCGATGCGGAAGCCGTCCTCCGTTTCGCGCATGATCGCGAGCCGCGCCTTGGCGGTCTCGCCGAGTGGCGCCCTGTAAAGAAGGAGACAGGTGGAGCGCCCGCTGCCGCGGCCGACGCGCCCGCGCAACTGATGCAATTGCGCAAGCCCGAAGCGCTCCGCGTGCTCGACCACCATGACGGTCGCCTCCGGCACGTCGACGCCGACTTCGATCACCGTCGTCGCGACGAGAATGCGGCTTTGGCCCGACGCGAAGCGCGCCATCGCGGCATCCTTCTCGCTGCCGCGCATCTGCCCGTGCACGAGGTCGACCGCGTTTCCAAAACGGGCCTTGAGGAATGCAAAGCGCGCGTCGGCGGCGGCGAGATCGGAATCCTCGGATTCGGTGACGAGCGGACATACCCAATAGACGCGCTGGCCGCCGTCGATGGCGCGGCCGACCGCATCGACGATTTCCTCGAGACGGGAGAGCGGGACGGCGCGCGTATCGATCGGCTGCCGCCCGGGCGGTTTCTCGCGCAACTGCGATACGTCCATGTCGCCGAAATAGCTCAGGACCAGGGTGCGCGGGATCGGCGTCGCGGTCAGCACCAGCACGTCGACGGCGTCGCCCTTGCGCGTCAACGCCAGGCGTTGATGCACGCCGAAGCGATGCTGCTCGTCGACGATGGCGAGCGCCAGCGCCGCGAAGGCGACTTCGTCCTGGAACAGCGCGTGCGTGCCGACGACCATGGCGAGATCGCCGGACGCGAGCCCGGCGAGAATCTGCTTGCGCTCGGCGCCGCGCTCCCGCCCGGTGAGCAGCGCCACGGAGACACCGGCCCTCTCGGCCAGCGGCGCGATGGTCGCGTAATGCTGGCGCGCGAGAAGTTCGGTCGGCGCCATCAGGGCCGCCTGCTTGCCGGCTTCGATGACGCTCGCCGCCGCGAGGAGCGCCACCACGGTCTTGCCCGACCCGACATCGCCCTGCAGCAGGCGCAGCATCCGCTGCGACGCGCCGAGGTCGGTGACGATTTCCTCCACGGCGCGCGCTTGCGAGCCGGTGAGCGCGTAGGGCAGGCCGGCGATGACCTTCGCGCGCAACCGGCCATCGCCGGCAATGCGGCGGCCGGCGGGCCGGCGCATCTGGGCGCGCACCAAAGCGAGCGCGAACTGGCTGGCGAGCAATTCGTCATAGGCGAGCCGCGACCACGCCGGCGACGCCGGATCGACATCCGCGGGGGCCTGCGGCTTGTGGATCGTGGCGAAGGCCATGCGCATCGACGGCCAGCCGCGCTGCCGCAGCCAGGTCGCGTCCTGCCATTCGGGAAGCTCCGGCATTTTCGCGAGCGCCCCGCCGACGGCGCGGCCCACCGGCGTTGGTCCGAGCCCTTCCGTCAGCGGATAGATGGGATCGACGGGCGGCATTTCCGCAAGATCCTCGTCCGATACGATCCGGTCGGGATGCACCATCTGCAGCATGCCGTCGTAGAGCGCGACCGTGCCCGACACGGTTCGCCATTCGCCGATGGGGAACTGCTGCTCGAGCCGCCGCGCATTGCCGTGAAAATAGGTGACGACCATCGCGCCGGTATCGTCGCCGACATAGATGAGATGCGGCGCACGCGAGCGGCCGGGTGGCGCCGGCCGGTGCTGATCGACCCGTACGCGCACGGTGACGATGCTGTCGGCGACGACGTCGCGAAGCGTCGGCTGGTTGCGCCGGTCGATCGCGCCGGTCGGGAGATGGCACAGCGCGTCAATGACGCGCGCGCCGTGTTCCTCGCGGTCGAGGAGGCGGGCGAACAGCTTCTCGAGCTTCGGCCCGATGCCTTGCAGGCTCGTCAATCGAGCGAACAGTGGGTCGAGAAGGGAGGGGCGCACGAAGTCTCGTTCCGTTGACGGTGCGCATTTATGCGCCGTTTCGGCGAACGCTCCAAGACGACGGGACCGTGGCGTCGCGCGCCCCGCTTCATGCCGCATCGACTTTAGGCCCGCTCGGTTGCGCGCAAGGCCGTGACGCAAAGAATGCCGGTCAATCCGATGACGGCCGCATTGACGAGATAACTGCCGGTGGCGCCGAAATGCGCGAGCAGGAACCCGAAGATCAGCGGCGCCACGGCCTGTCCCATGAAGAACGAAAAATAATGAAAGGCGACGGCTGAACCGCGAGCGGTCGGCGCCAACTCCATGACGCGGTTCTGCAGCGGGTTGTGGATCATGAAGAAGCCGAACCCGACGACGGTGAAATACACCGCTTCGGTCCACCATTGGGTACCGAAGGCGACGCCGACGAAGCCGGCCGCCGCGATCAGGCCGCCGCAGCGCATCATGCCATCGGGTTTGAGCCAGCGGACGGCCGGGCGGATCAGAAAGGACATCAGGATGCAGCCCAGCCCGATGCCGGAAACCACCAGGCCGGCCTCGCGCGGCCCGCCGCGATGCGACTGCTCGAGCAGTTCCACGACGAAGGGGAGCGAGCCGTAGACGACGATGCCCTCCAGGAACACCGTCACGTAACAGATGGGGGTCTGCGGGTTGCGGAACACGAGGCCGTAGCGCGCGAGAGCGGAGCCGAGGCGCAGCGGCTCGCGCGGCGCGGTCTGGGCGCTTGGCAGACGCAGCGACGCCGCGATCGCCGCAAGGATGGCGAGCGCCGCCGGCAGGATCAGCGCATAGCGCCAGCCGATGGCGTCGGCGAGCGCGCCGGCGGCGGTCAGGCCGATGATCTGGCCGATGAGCGCGCCGAGCGCGAAGCGCGCGAAGGCGACTTGCCGCTCCGAGGCCGCCGTCATGTCGCCGAGCATCGCGAGGCCCAGCGGGATGAGCCCGCCGGCGGCGAGGCCCGCAACGATGCGCGTTGCGAACAGGAACGAGAGGTCGGTGGCGAGGACGGAGGCGACGAGGGCCACGGCCAGCACCCAGAAACAAACCTTGAACACCGCCGGCTTGCCGAGAGCGTCGCCGAGCGGACCGAGGATCGGTTGCCCGAGCCCGAACGGCAGCGTGAACGCCGACGAGAGAAGCGCGACCATCGTGGTCGGAGCGAGGAAGTCGCGCGCGATCGCCGTCACCAGCGGATCGAAATAGCGCCCGCCGAGATTGGCGGCGAAGCCGCAAAGAGTGAGAAGGAGGAGCATGAGGTCGGGCGATCTCCGCTCGGCGGCGACGCCGGGTAGCGATCGCCATAACACATGCAAGGCCGGGCAGCCCGCACAACCCTCGTATGCGCCAGCACCCGGCATTATGTGCGGAGGGCCCCTGACAGTGGCGGCGATCGACGCTATAGAGCAACCGCCCGGCACGTCCGGGCTTTTGGCGTTCAAACGGATTTCAAGCGGAGACTGCGGTGACGGGATCGACACGCTCGAGCGACGGGCTGAGCGAACGGCGGCGCCGGCTGCTCTATCGCTGCTGGCACCGGGGGATCCGCGAGACCGACCTGATCATGGGGCATTTCGCCGACGCGCATATCGCGACCCTGACCGATGCGGAGGTGGAGGAACTGGAGCGGCTGATGGACGTGCCGGACGCGGACCTTTTCGCCTGGGTCACGGGTGACGCTGCGATACCCGCCGCCTACGACACGGCCTTCTTCCGGCGCCTGCGGGCCTTCCACGCGATGGGTCTGCGATGAAGCGCTCGCCTGCCGATTTTTTGAGAACCGGCGAGCGGCTGACCCTCGCCGGCGTCGCCGACGGCGCGCAGGGGCTTGCCGTGGCCGATCTCGCGCGCGCGATCCATGCGCGCGGCGACGCAGGGCCGGCGACGCTTGCCGTCATCTGCCGCGATGGCCCGCGCATGGCGGCGCTCTCGCGCGCTTTGAAGTTTTTCGCGCCCGAGGCGACGCTGCTCGAGTTTCCGGCCTGGGATTGCCAGCCTTATGACCGCGTGTCGCCGCACGCGACCTTCGTCGCGCAGCGCATGATCACGCTGTCGCGTCTTGCCCGCACCAAGGGCCACAGCGTCCCGGTGATCGTCCTCACCACCGTGAACGCGGTGCTGCAGCGCGTGCCGGCCAAGGACGTGATCGCCGGCCAGTCGCTGTCGGCGGCGCCGGGCAATCTGCTCGATATGGACGGCGTCGTGCAGTGGCTGGAACTCAACGGCTACACGCGGGCTTCGACCGTGCGCGAGCCGGCGGATTATGCCGTGCGCGGCGGCATCATCGATCTCTATCCACCCGGCATGGACCTGCCGATCCGCCTCGACTTCTTCGGCGATACGCTGGAGTCGATCCGCACTTTCGATTCCGAAACGCAGCGCACGGTCGGTCAGTTGCGCGTGCTCGATCTCGTGCCGGCGGCCGAGTTTCAGCTCACCAGCGAGACGATGCGGCGATTCCGGCAGGGTTATGCCGAGGCGTTCGGCGCGCCGCGGCGCGACGATCTCCTCTACGAGGCGGTGAGCGAAGGCCGCCGCCACGTCGGCATGGAGCACTGGCTGCCGCTTTTTCACAAGCGTATGGACACGCTGTTCGATTTCCTGCCCGGCGTCGTCGTGGCGATCGAGCCGCTGGTCGAGGACGCGGCGAAGGAGCGCCTCACTCAGATCGGCGATTACTACGAGGCGCGGCGCAAGGCGCTCGACATGCCGGCGTCGGGGCCACCCTATCTGCCGCTGCCGCCCGACCGGCTTTACCTCACCGCCGAGGAATGGAGCGGACGGTTGGCGCAGGCGCCGCTCGCGGCGCTCACCCCCTTCGCGGTCCCGGAGGGAAGCGGGAAAGTCGTCGATCTCGAAACGCGCCAGGGGCACAACTTCGCCGCCGAGCGGGCGGAGGCGAACGCGAACGTCTTCGCGGCGGTGCGCAAGCACATCTTCGATCTGCAGAACCGCGGCAAGCGCACGCTGGTCGCCTTGTGGAGCGAAGGCTCGCGCGAGCGCATGAGCCACGTGCTCGGCGAGCACGGCATCGCCAATCTCGGCTATGTCAACTCCTGGGCCGAGGCGCTGACGCGGCCGAAGCCGGAAGTCGGCCTTGCCGTTCTCGGGCTGGAAAGCGGCTTCGAAACGGCGGATGCCGCGATCATCAGCGAGCAGGACATCCTCGGCGATCGCCTGGTGCGGCCGCGCCGCGCCGCGCGCCGGGCGCAGGACTTCATCTCCGAGGTCACCGGACTCAGCCAGGGCGACATCGTCGTCCACGTCGATCACGGCATCGGCCGCTTCGTCGGCTTGCAGGCGATCG
>JBDHSU010000070.1:0-21635 GCA_039808325.1 Variibacter sp.
AAGTTATGAGAATCGATCACGTTCATGATTTTGGATCGATTCGATCCAAAATCATCGCGATCCAGGGAGCCGCGTGCGCGCCCGCAACGCGGCTAGCGCAAGCCAGCCGCCTGAAACGGCACGGTGCATGTTTTGTGTGCGGTGCGATATAAAATTGCGCCAGTGGCGGCTCGATGGCCTATAAAATATCTCAGGGTCTGGCATTAAGATTTTGATTTTATGCGATTTTGGCGGAACACCCATGCGCCGGACGGCGCTGCGGCATCTCCGGGACGGATTATATTGCAATGCAGCAGAGACTGTGACGCCCTTGTTGCATTGGAGACCGCTATGGCTACCGCCACGATCAGAATTTCAGCGCCGTTCCCCGAATCGACGACCAACGCGGCGGCGCGTTCGTCCAAGCCCTGGTACAGGCGTGTGTTCGACGTTTTGATCGAAGCACGCATGGCGCAGGCCGAGCGCGAGATCAATCGTTTGCGTCATCTGTCGGACCTGGGGCCCTATCGGCATCTCACGCCGTCGGAATTGGAAGCCGCAAGCTTGCGCGACCCGGCGCAGGGCGAGTTGCCTTTCACCCGCGCGTAAGCACGAGGGTGGTCCAGCCTTCCAGGGTCAGCCGGCGCTCCAGCCGCAGACCTTGAGCGCGATATGCATTCAGTGCTGCATTCGCGTGCGCTGGAAGCAGCCCGGATAGGACTATTCTGCCGCCAGACGCAAGGAGTGCCGACGCTGGCCGCGCCAGACCCTTCAACGGGCCGAGCAGGATGTTCGCGAAGATGAGATCGTAAGGCGCGCCGGCGCTGAAACGCCGGTGGGCGGTGCCGGTGGCGCAGATGAACGTGATCATTCCGCCGACGCCGTTGGCTTTTGCGTTGGCGCGCGCGACGCGCACCGCGACCGGGTCGATGTCGCTCGCCAGGATCGGCTGACGCAGCAGCTTCGCGGCCGCCATGGCCAGGACGCCGGTCCCGGTTCCGAGGTCGAGGACACGAAAGTCGCTACTTTCGTTCCATCGGGTCCGTTTGCGGCCACGCGCCCCGCTGCCGCGTTTTGCAAGCAGGTCCAGTGCGAGCAGGCACCCGCGCGTCGTGCCGTGATGCCCCGTGCCGAAGGCGAGTGCGGCTTCGATCTCGATGCCGACCGCGTTCGGCGGCACCCGCGCACGATCGTGCGCGCCGTGAACGACGACACGGCCGGCCTGTACGGGGGCAAGTCCAGCGAGGCTTGTCGCAACCCAGTCCTGCGCCGCGATATCCTCGAAGATGACCGAGCCGGCGATCGCATCGCTCGTCGGGACGGCGATCGCTGCGCGCAGCGCGGCTTCGTCCGGCGGCGTCCCGAAATAAACCTCCAGGACATGCGTCGTGTCGTTGACGATCGATGTGGAGAGGACGGCTTCTTCCGGGTCGATCAGATCGTCGAGCGCCGCCGCGGCGCGGGCGATCGTCGTTGCGTCGCTTGTGAGACGGAGCAGGCGGGTGGGCGTCGTCATGGTGTCGGTGCGGTCCTGATGACGGTGTCACGCGCTGGCGTGCGTGGGCGGGCATTGACGCAACAAGAAGGGCCGCCCGCGAACGGACGGCCCTTCCATTGTCTTGCCGCGGTCGGCTCGTCCAGCCGAGGCGCGAATAGCGTCAGGCGTGGACCTCGTAAAGGCTGAGGATCCAGCGGAGAGCCATCGACTGCGGCGAATGACAATGAGACACTGGATCACCTCCTTTCGGTTGTTGACGACTCACGTACTTTAGATCGTGGGGAAACGCTTTGAAAGCGCGCGGCGGGCGCGCGTTTCGGTTAGTCCCAGCCGTCGTCACCGTCGGCGTATCCGCGGTCATAACGATAGTAGCGCGGCGCGGGATAGCTGCCGTAGCGCGGATCGCGCTGATCGTAATAGCGGCGCTGGATCCGCGGATCGTAATAGCCGCTTTCGGGCGCGCCCCAGGTCGTGACGCCGTCGCGCCGCGCCAACTGATCCGCGTCAGGCGCGCGGCGCTTGGCGATCGCCGGAGCAGGCGCTCCGCCGTCGATCACGACCTTGGTTTTATTGAGACCTTCCTCCTTCACCAGCGCGAACAGCGTCGCGGCGTGCGCGGGCGAGAGCCGGACACATCCATGCGAAACGGCGCGCCCCAGCCGCTTGGTCTCCAGTGAGCCGTGGATGGCGTGGCCTTTCTTGGTGAAGAAGATCGAGTGCGGCATTGGCGCGTCGTCCCATTCCTTCGAGAAATGGTCGGCTTCCATGCGGAAAGGCGTGAAGTTGCCGCTGGGCGTCGTGTATCCGGCTTTACCGGTCGAGACGGGCCACGAGTATTTCTGCACGCCGTCGACCGCGACCGACATGCGTTGCGCCGACTTGTCGACGGAGATGAGAATGTTCGCCTGCGCCGAAACGAACGCGATGCCGGCGGCGGCCATTGCAAGGGCCCCGCGCAGAAAATGACGGGAGAATGAATGCATGATCGTAACCCTTCGGGGACAAAAAACACTCAGCCCGGAGCGTCAGAAATATATACGAACCGGCCGACGCCAAGAACCGGCTGACGCTAAAGTTACTGACGTGCCAAAGGTGCAATGTTTGCGGGGCGGTTGCCCGGCACCGCTATCGCCTTCGCTCCAAAACGCCATTGGCATTACGCCGCCGACAGAAGAAAAACGGCCCGCCGCGGCGGGCCGTTTCGATTTCGGTCAAGATGAGAGGCGCTTATGACCAGCGCGCCGCTTCGTCGCGGGTCGCCATGCGGCCCTGCGGCGTCATTTTGTCGACCGCGTCGGGCAGGCTTTCGCTCAACTCGGAAAGCACATCGTTGTAAGGCTTGCCGGACTGGCGGGAGAGCGTTTCCAGCGTGTCCTTGCCGACCGCGTCCTCGAGCGCACGCGGGTCGATCTGGCGGTTTGCGCCGGCGCCGATCCAGGAATCCGCCGTGTCGCCGTGGCCGGCCTTTTGCAGTTGCTCCAACAGGTTTCCAAGCCCGCCGTTCAGAACGGTCCCGGCGCCGGCGCCGCCGAGAAGGCCACCGAGCCCGCCGCGCAGCAGGTCGCCCAAGCCGCCGTCGCCTGACGGTTGCGCCCCCGGCGAGCGCGTGCCGGCCTGCTGGCCGCCGCCGAAAAGGCCGCCCAGGATGTCGCCGAGGCCGCCTTGATCCTGCGGGGCCTGCGGCGCCGGGGCGGGGGAGCCCTGCGGCGCGGCCTTGCCCTGGTTATGGCCTTGATAGGCCTTGTAGGCGAGGAGAGCCAGGAGCGCGAGCGTCAGCGGAGACGTGCCTCCCTGCTGCCCGTCCTTCTTACCGAAGAGCTCGTCGAGAAATCCCATGGCGTCCTCCCTTGTAAAACAAGGGAATTAAGCTAGGCCGCCGTTTGCTCGTTACAAGAGGCCGCCGTCAGCCTGTCTTTGCGGGGCCTTGCGATTTTTCGCGCAATTGGCGCTGCGCGCGCACGACGGCGCGCTCGAGGGCCGAAAGAAATCCGGAGCGGTCGCGCGGCGAGAATGGTTTCGGGCCGCCGGTGATTTCGCCGGATGAGCGCAGGGAATCCAGAAGGTTGCGCGTGGCCAGCGCCATCCCGATCGCGGCCTCGTCGAACACTTTACCGTTCGGCGCGATCACGGCGGCGCCGGCCTTGACGCAGCGCGCGGCCAACGGAATGTCGGCGGTGACGACGATATCGGACGCACCGGCGCGCTCCGCGATCCAGTCGTCGGCCACGTCCGGCCCCGCAGGAACGATGACGCGTTCGATCATCGGGTCGCGCGGCACCGCGAAGCCGGAATTCGAGACGACATAGACCTTGATCCCGTGCCGGGCGGCGACGCGATAGGCTTCATCCTTCACCGGACACGCATCGGCATCGATGTAGAGGGTGATCACGGGCATATGCGACGGCGTGCTCACACCCGCTCGATGAAACTGTCCACCACGCGCTTCTCGCCGGCTTTGTCGAAGGCGATGGTGAGCTTGTTGCCGTCGACGGCGGTGACGTTGCCGTTGCCGAATTTCTGGTGGAACACGCGGTCGCCGACGGCGTAGGCCGATGTGGTGCCGGTGGACTTGGCGACCAGTTCGCCCTCGATCGTCAGCGGGCCTTGCCTGTGGCGCGCGCTATCGCGCTCGCCGCCGCGGAAGCTGCGCTGGTCGCCGAAGCGTGAGCGGTTCGCTTGCGCGCGCTGCCAGCCCGGCGTCGAATAGGTCGAGCCGAAGGACGTCGCGTCGTCGAAGCGCGACTGCCCGTATCCGCCATAGCCGCCGAAACCGCCTTGCGCCTCCTTCACCTCGACGGCCGCTTCCGGCAATTCGTCGAGGAAGCGGGACGGGATGTTCGTCGACCACATCCCGTGCATGCGCCGGTTGGTCGCGAAGGAGAGCTTCGCGCGCCGCCGCGCGCGGGTGATGCCGACATGCGCGAGGCGCCGCTCCTCCTCGAGCCCGGCGCGACCCTGCTCATCGAGCGAGCGCTGATGTGGGAGAAGCCCTTCCTCCCAGCCGGGAAGAAACACGGTCTCGAATTCCAGCCCCTTCGCCGAATGTAATGTCATGATCGACACCGCGTCCTGGCCCTCGCCCTTCTCGGTGTCCATCACCAGCGAGATGTGCTCGAGGAATCCTTGCAGGTTCTCGAACTCCTCCATCGAGCGCACGAGTTCCTTGAGATTCTCGAGGCGTCCCGCGGCGTCGGCGGAACGGTCCTTCTGCCACATCTCGGTGTAGCCGCTCTCGTCCAGGATGATCTCGGCGAGTTCGGTGTGAGGCAGGCTGTCGCGCTGCGCGCGCCAGCGGTCGAACGACGCGACAAGGTCGCGTAGCGCCGCGCGCGGCTTTGCCTTGATCTCTTCCGTCTCCGTCAGCACGCGCGCCGCCTCCATCAGCGGCACGGTGCGGGCGCGCGCATAGTCGTGCAGCACTTTCAGTGTGGCGTCGCCAAGCCCGCGCCGCGGCACGTTGATGATGCGCTCGAAGGCGAGATCGTCGGCCGGCTGATTGACGAGGCGCAGATAAGCGAGCGCGTCGCGGATTTCCGCGCGTTCGTAGAAGCGCGGGCCGCCGATGACGCGATAGGGCAGGCCGAGCGTGACGAAACGGTCTTCGAACTCGCGCATCTGGAACGAGGCGCGCACCAGGATCGCGATGTCGTTGAGCGCGTGGCCGTCGCGCTGCAACTGCTCGATCTCTTCGCCGACTTGCCGCGCTTCCTCTTCCGAATCCCAGGCGCCGGTGACGGTGACCTGCTCGCCGTCTTCGTCTTCGGTGTGCAGCGTCTTGCCGAGGCGGCCTTCGTTATGCGCGATGAGATAGGCGGCGGCGTTGAGGATGTGCCCGGTGGAGCGGTAGTTGCGCTCCAGGCGGATCACCTTGGCGCCGGGAAAGTCCTTCTCGAAGCGCAGGATGTTGTCGACCTCGGCGCCGCGCCATCCGTAGATCGACTGATCGTCGTCGCCGACACAG
Organism: Variibacter sp.; assembly: GCA_039808325.1. Lineage (GTDB taxonomy): Bacteria > Pseudomonadota > Alphaproteobacteria > Rhizobiales > Xanthobacteraceae > JAFKKS01. The sequence continues at coordinate 5,439 of JBDHSU010000070.1, forward strand.
CAGATGTTGGCTTGGCGGAATTCTTCGTTTCGGAGCGCGGGCGCCGTTTTGGCCGCCTCACCGGATGCGGTGCGATTCAAGCGTTCCCTCCCCCCTTGTGGGGGAGGGACAGGGTGGGGGGTATGCAGGGAGCGCGGTTCTTGTGGTGCCCCCCCTCCCCAACCCTCCCCTACAAGGGGGGAGGGAACGTGCTGTGCCGTGTCGTCTGGCTCCGGGATAACGGCGCGTGCACTCGGCCTTTGCGCCAGCAAGCGCAGCCAGAGATACTGCGCGACGTTGGTGTCCTGATATTCGTCGACAAGCATATAGCGGAAGCGGCGCTGATATTGCCGCAGCACCTCGGGCTGCTCGCGGAACAGCCGGATCGTCTCCAGCAGGAGGTCGCCGAAGTCGGTCGCGTTGAGCGTCTTCAGGCGCGCCTGATAGTCGGCGTAGAGTTTGCCCCCGCGCCCGGAGGCGAAGACGGCGGCTTCTCCCGCCGGCACCGCCGAGGGCGTGAGCCCGCGGTTTTTCCAGCCGTCGATGAAATTGGCGAGCATGCGCGCCGGCCAGCGCTTGTCGTCGATGTTCTCCGCCGCCAGCAACTGCTTCAGCAGCCGAATCTGATCGTCGACGTCGAGGATGGTGAAATCGGATTTGAGCCCGACCATTTCGGCATGCCGGCGCAGGATCTTCACGCCGATGGCGTGGAAGGTGCCGAGCCACGGCATCCCCTCGACCGCATGGCCGACCATGGCGCCGATGCGCGTTTTCATCTCGCGCGCCGCTTTGTTGGTGAAGGTGACCGCAAGGATCTCGTGCGGGCGCGCGAGGCCGAGGCTGAGGATATGCGCGATGCGGGTGGTGAGGACGCGCGTTTTTCCCGTACCGGCGCCGGCAAGGACGAGGACCGGGCCTTCCGTCGTCTCGACCGCCTCGCGCTGTTCCGGGTTGAGCCCGTCGAGATAACGCACACGCGCGCCGCCGCCTCGCGCGCGGTCGGCGATGCCGCCGGGACGCGGCGCGGGCGCGTCGAAAAGGTCCTGCCGATTCAAGGGGTCAGCCACTTAGCGATCCAGATGATTCTCAAGACGAAAAATGGCATCCGCGGCCCCGATTTGCGAGGGGCGGGGCTCTTTTATTGGGGCATGAGCCCGCTTTTGTGGCGCGGATCAGGGGCGCGTCGGGCTCGCAAGCCAGGCGCCGGCGAGGACAGCGGCGGCGAAAAGCGCCGGGATCAGCGCAAGCCAGGTCGCGGATGCCGCGAGCGCCGCGGTTCCCGCCCAGCCGATCGAGGAGAATGCTTCGGCGAACGTGGCAAGGCGGGACGAGGTCTGACGCCGGCGGAAGTGACTGCGCTTCGCCTGGGCGCGAAACCAGAGCTGGATCGCGGTCGCGCCGCCAGCCGCGATCAGGATGCCGCCCGCAGTCGCCAGCCCTTCGCGCGGCGCCGTGATCAGGAGCACCAGGACGAAGGGCGCGAAGATCAGCGCCACCGCGCCGATGACGGCCTCGATTTTCGCACGCATGATCGCGCGCGGCACGATCGGCGCCGAGGCGATCAGGTCGGGCGCGTCCTCGCCCGATACGGCGAGCCAGGCCAGTCCGCCGGCCATCTGCCCCGCCGCCATCACCAGAATCGGAACGATGAGGATGAAGGCGGCATGACGCGCGCCGAAGCTTTGCCACAGAAGGACCGCCGGCGGCAAAAGGTAAAGCACCTGCAACAAGGATTGCGAGAGCAACCAGGGGTCGCGCCGCAGCAGCTTCCATTCCTTCTCACGCAGCGCGCGCGTCTGCGACATCCGGCGGAATGGCTGGCCGATATCTTGTCGCCGCGCCGCCGGGCGGGTCGCCGTGCCGGCGGCGAGCGCATTCGTGGCGAAGCGGGCAGAAAATACCACGATCGCAGTAGCCAGAGCGAAGGCAGCAAGAAGGAGGAAACCAACGACGGCGGCCGGCTCGCCGAGCAGGGCACGCGCGGGCAGCCACAGCGCGCTGTCGGCCTCGGGCACAAGGCCGAGCACGATATCGGATCGCAGCACCTGGAAACGCGAGATGGTGCCGGCCGAGAGAATGGCCGCTGTCTGAAGGCCGATAACAAAGGCGGCGCCGATGACGGCGGCGACGACCTGGGCGGCGAGGCGCGTGCGCTTCGCTCCCAGCGTGCGAAAGAGGAGCTCCACCACGGCGACGGCCACGGCCGCCGCGGCCAGCCCCATTGCCAGCGCCGTCACATAGGTGCCGAGCCAGCGCGGACTGTCGTAGAGCGCCATGACGTTGATGAAGGGCGCGGCGATCAACACGGCCATGCCGACCGCGGCGACGGCGACGGCGGCGATCCGCACCATGAACAGCTTCCGCGCGTCGGCCGGGGAGGCCAGAATCAAGTCGAGGTCGGCGCGGGCGTAAAAAGCGCGTGTCACCGACTCCAAGGCCTGCGAGAGCATCACCGACCAAGCGAGCAGGGCGCTCACCGTGAGGCTCAGCAGCGTCGCCTTGTCAGCCTGCACCCCTTCCTTGGTGAAATCCGAGAGCATCGCATAGGCGATGAGATGCATCAGCGCCGCGACAACGAGAATGGCCACGGCGACAACACGAATGCGGCGCCGGTGGCCGGCGGTCAGCAACGCGGACCAGTCGCGCCAAGCGAGCCGCAGCTCATGTCTGGCGAACCAGGCAAGGCTACCGGCCGCGCTCACGCGAAATCCGTGGATTCGGTCGCCGTGAGCGCGAGGAATGTGTCTTCGAGGCTTGTGCCGCCTTGCCCCGCTTGGCGGCGCAATTCGTCGAGCGTGCCTTCGGCGATGAGGCGGCCATGCCCCATGACGCCGATACGGTCGGCCATGCGTTCCGCCACTTCGAGGATGTGCGTCGTCATGATGACGGTGTCGCCGCGCCGCACCCGCTCTCGCATCACCTCCTTGACGAGGCGCGCCGACCCGGCGTCGAGCCCGGTCAGCGGTTCGTCGAGAATGATGAGGCGGGGATCGTGCACCAGGGCGCTGGCAAGCGCCACCTTCTGTCGCATGCCCTTGGAGAAGCCCTCGCACCGCTCGTGCATATGCGGCGTGAGGTCCAGCCAAGCGAGCAGGTCGCGTGCCCGCGCCTCGGCGAGTTTGGCATCGACGCCCCATAGCCCGGCGACGAATTCAAGGAACTCGAACGGCGTCAGGCGCTCGTAGATCATCGGCTCGTCGGAGACCCAGGCGACGATCTGTTTCGCGGCTTTTGGATTTTCCAGCGCGTCGATACCGAAGATCGAGATCGCGCCCGCGTCCGGCTTCAAAAGCCCCGCGACCATCCGCAGCGTCGTGGTCTTGCCCGCTCCGTTCGGGCCGAGCAGCGAATAGAATTCCCCGGCCTGGACGGTGAGATCCAGACCGTCGACGGCCGGCCGATCGAACGTCTTGCGCAGGCCTTCGATCTGGACGGCCGAGTAAGGCTTCGGACTCAGCATGGACGCGGACACCGGGAATTGCGACGGCCCTCGTTCATAAAGGGCAGACGTTTCAGGCGGGTGAACGCAAAGACGAAGGTGTGAGTGAAGCGGCAGCCGGGGCCCTCAGGGAGGACAGGGCCTGGAATGCCTCGCCAGCGTCTCAGGCCGAGGCGGCGACGACTGCTTCCGGCATGGCGATGCGGCGGCCGGCGGCTTCCGGGCGCGGCAGCATGCCGTGGGCGGATTTCATGCGGCTCAGGCGTTTGGCGATGTCGGCGGAGAAATCCGCGGTTTTCTTGCTCTCCATGTCGACGTGCAGAGCCATGTTCTCGGAGGTCGCCGCGACCCATCCCTCCGTCGCGTGGAAGAGCTGCTCGAAATAGTGCAGCCGCTTGTTGTCGAAGCCGATGAGCTGAAACGTCGCCCGGACCGGATCGCCCACTTGCAATTCGCGCAGATACCGCAGGTGCACCTCGACGGTGTAGAGCGAGCGCTTCTGGTGCTTCACATAGGACGCGCCGATGCCGACGAGATCGTAGGCTTCGTCGACCGCGCGATCGAACAGCACGTTGTAATAGGCCATGTTCAGGTGGCCGTTGTAGTCGATCCAGGCCGGGTCTATCGCCATCGCGGAAGACACGAAGGGAGCGAAAAAAAGCGGTTCGAAATCACAACGGTCGAGCATACGCGTAATCCGCTCGGTAGCAGCATGGCACCAAAAATGACGAGGCGGCCTTCGACAAAAACGTGCGCAAACAGCACGATCGTCGCGAAGCCTGATCCAGTAACGCTGAATCCACCCTTGAAGTTAATTTAATCTTCGAAACTTGGCGATTTCTGGATGGAAAAGCGCGCATTTCACAAAAGATAGCCCGATCTGTTGAATCGATTTTCGCGAACTCTTTTGCTCAGCGCAACGGCAATCTGATAACCTCGGCGCTGGATCAATCCACGATTGAAGAGAACCGGAATGCAAGGGTCGCTGAAGCTCGCCGCGTCGCAGATGCAACGTCCCAGCACAAGCGCGGTCCGCGCCGTTCTGACAGGGCTCTCGGCAAAATTCGGAAACCGGCTGGTCACGTCGCTGGCCGTGCGCCAGCAGCACGCGCACACGACCACCTGGCTGGAGAACCAGCCGCCGGACGGGGTGGTGTTCGCGCAGTCGACGCAGGAGGTGCAGGACGTCGTTCGCCTCTGCGCCGAGCACCGGGTGCCGGTCGTCCCTTACGGCACCGGCACCTCCCTCGAAGGCCACGTCAACGCCCCCTATGGCGGCATCGCCATCGACACCAAGGATATGAACAACGTCCTCGCCGTGCATCCCGAGGACCTCGATTGCGTCGTGGAGCCCGGCATTACGCGCAAGCAGTTGAACGAATATCTGCGCGACCAGGGCCTGTTCTTCCCCATCGATCCGGGGGCCGACGCTTCGATCGGCGGGATGGCGGCGACGCGCGCTTCCGGCACCAATGCCGTGCGCTACGGCACCATGAAGGACAACGTCCTGTCCTTGAAGGTCGTGATGGCGAACGGCGAGGTGATGACGACGGCGACGCGCGCGCGCAAGTCGTCGGCCGGCTATGACCTCACGCGCCTGATCGTCGGCTCCGAGGGCACGCTCGGCGTCATCACCGAGATCACGCTCAAGCTGCACGGCATCCCGGAGGCGATCGCGGCCGCCGTCTGCCCGTTCAAGTCGATCCAGGGCGCGTGCGACACGGCGATCGCTGCCATTCAGTCCGGCATCCCGGTGGCGCGCGTTGAGTTGCTCGACGAGGTGCAGGTCCGCGCCAGCAACGCTTATTCCAAGTTGACGCTGCAGGAGACGCCGCATCTGTTTCTTGAATTCCACGGCACCGAGGCGGGCGTCGCCGAGCAGTCGCAGCGTTTCGGCGAAATCGCGGCGGAGTTCGCCGGCGGCCCGTTCGAGTGGACGGTGCAGCCGGAGGAGCGTACCCGGCTGTGGCAGGCGCGCCATGACGCCTATTGGTCGATGCTGGCGCTGCGGCCGGGCGCCAAGGGAATCGCGACCGACGTCTGCGTGCCGATCTCGCGGCTCGCCGAATGCGTCGTGGAGACGAGGCGCGACATCGACGAGATGGGCCTGATCGCGCCGATTGTCGGCCATGTCGGCGACGGCAATTTTCACGTCGGCCCGATGATCGATATGGACGATCCGCAGGAGGTCGAGACCGCGCGGCGCTTTCTCGACCGTCTGGCGAAGCGGGCGCTGGCGATGGAAGGCACGTGTACGGGCGAGCACGGCATCGGGCAGGGCAAGCTCAAATATCTGGAAGCGGAGCACGGCGCGCAGGCGCTGGCGGCGATGCGCGCGGTGAAGCAGGCGCTCGATCCGCAGGACATCATGAATCCCGGCAAGATCGGCGATTTCGCAGCGGGTCACTGAGCGCGGCGGACATACAATCGCCGTCAAAGTGACGCTAAAGATCGGCTCGCGGCGCGCCTTGGCCGGCTGACGGCGAGGCGCGTGGCCGCGGCCTTTGCCCGGCGGGCCTGAAACCCAGGCAAAACGGCATGCGAATCGTCTAAGATTCACGCGCTTTTATGCAAATATCGGTGCCGCCCGCGACGGGGTGTCTGTCGATCGGGACCGGTACGAGGAGTTCCTGGCGTTGCAGACGACCCTGCTCGGGATCGGCATCGCGATCATTCTCGCGCTCATCGCCGCGCTTGTCGGCCCCCATGTTGTCGATTGGCGGTCGCATCGCGCGATGTTCGAGCGCGAGGCGAGCCGGCTTGTCGGGGCGCGAACGCGCATCGACGGCGCAATCGACGTCAAACTGCTGCCGGTGCCGAGCGTGACGTTCCGTGACGTCAAGGTCGCGGGCGCCGTGCCCGAGGCCGGGCTCTCCGCGCGCGAGGTGAGCGTGGAGTTCGCGCTCGGGCCGCTGGTGCGCGGCGAGTGGCGCGCGACCGAGATGCGCCTTATCGCGCCGGAAATCCGCGCGGGCATCGACGGCAAGGGTCAGTTCGTCTGGCCCGCGAATGTCTCGTCGTCCGAGCCGGACAGCTTCAGCATCGACCAATTGTCCATCCAGGACGGCGCCGTCATCCTGGCGGACGCGGCGAGCAAGACGCATGAGAAGCTCGAACGCTTCTCCTTCAGCGGCGACATCCGCTCGCTGGCCGGGCCCGCTCGCGGCGACGGCGGCTTCGTGACGCGGGGCGAGCCCTACGCCTACCGGTTGAGCCTCGGCCGCAAGGATGCCGACGGCACCACGCGTATTCGCCTCAATCTCAATCCAACGGATCGTCCTGTCAGCAGCGAGGTCGAGGGGGCGCTGACGCTCACGGACGGCGTTCCAGCCTTCGCGGGAACGTTCACCCGGATGCGCACGCCCGACATCAAGCTCGCGGCCGGACATGTCGTGGCCAATGAACCGTGGCGTCTGACGGCGCGGGTCCAGGCGACGCCGGCGCAAGCCGCCTTCGATCAGGTCGAACTCCTGTACGGCGCGGAGCCGCGCGCCCTCAAATTCGCGGGCACGGCCAAGTTTGCATTCGGAGCCTACCCGCGGCTCGATGCGACGCTGACCGCGCGGCAGGCGGACTTCGATCGCCTGGCATCCTTGCCCGCCGGCGCGCGGCGCCTGCCCCTGGTTGTCGCGGGCGCGCTGGCGCGGCCGTTCGACGGCGCGCCGCCGGCCTTTCCGGTCAAGGTCGATCTGCGCGCCGAGACGGCGACGCTCGGCGGCGGCGCCATCCGCAACCTGCGCGGAACGTTGGTCGGCGATGCCGCCGGATGGCGCATCCAGGCTCTCGATCTCCAGGGGCCCGGGGGAACCGCCATTCATGCCAGCGGCACGCTGCGCGACGCCCAGAAGACCGTTTCGTTCGATGGGCCGGCAACCATCGACGCGAGTGACTCGAATGCGCTGGCCGCCTGGCTCGAAGGCCGTGCCGACACGGGCGCCGCGCGGATGGGCCCGTTCCGGGCGCAAGGCAACGTAACGATCGGCGGCAACCGGTTCGTCGTGGACCGTTTGAGCGTCGACTTCGACCGCAAGGCGATTTCCGGCCGATTGGCCTACGATGCGGCCGAGACCAACCGCGCGCCGAGGCTCGATTTGGATTTCACGGCCGCCGCGCTCGACATCGATGGGACGGTCGCGCTGCTGCGGACGGCTCTGCCCACGCTCAGTCTTGAGATGCCGGCGCAGGTCTCGCTCAACGTCGATCTCGGCTCGGCGACTTATACAGGGATCAGCGCGCGCGACGTGAAGGCGAAGCTCAGTCTCGATGCCGGCAGTCTCATCGTCGAGCGTATGACGATCGGCGATCTGTCCGGCGCGACGATTGGAGTCACGGGCAAGGTTCAAGGCCCGTGGTCGAAGCCGAGGGGAGCGCTGGCGCTCGATTTGTCCGGGCGGGATTTGCGCGGCGTGGCGGATCTGGTCGCAAGCGTCTCGCCGGAATCCGGCGGCATGGCGCGCCTCATCATTCCCCGCTTCGCGCCGGCCAGGCTGCACGCCGCTTTGAATCTCAGCGCTGGCGAAGCGGAGCAGGGGACGATGCAATTGCGCATCGCCGGCACCGCCGATGACGTCGTGGTCAATACCGACGCCGTCGTCCAGGGCGATGTCCTCGACCTCAAAACCTGGAACGCCAAGGTCAACGGCAGGTTCGATGCGCGCGATGGCGCGGCGCTTCTGCGCTTCGTCGGGCTCGACCGCGCTTTCGCCGCGGGGACGGGCAACGGCAGCTTGCGTCTGGCGGCGAATGGAAAACTTGCCGATCTCCGCGTCGACGGCAAGCTTGCGGCGCCGGGGCTCGCCGGCGAGGTTCGCGGCACGGCCGGGCTGCTTGGTGATGGCGGGCCTCACGGTCGTGGAACGCTCAGCATCACGGCGGCGGACGCCGTGCCTTTGCGTGGCATCGCGGGCGACGCGGGCGCGCCTTTGCCCGCCTCCGTCACAGCCAAAGTGAGCGCGAGCCGTCAGCGCATGTCCCTCGACGACATCTCAGGCCGCCTCGGCAAGAACACCGTTGGCGGGCGACTGGCCTTCGCGCTCGACACGAATCGTATCGACGGACGCATCGATGCCGACGCCATCAATGCCGCCGCGTTGATGGCTGCTCTCGCAGGAATGCCGTTGCCCAATGCAAACGCGCCGATCGCGTGGCCGATGGATCCTTTTGCCCCGCATGCCCTGACCGCATGGTCGGGCGGCGTGACGCTGACCGCGGCGCGCGCCCGGCTCAGCCCTAAACTGGAAGTGAGCCAGCTCAAGACGGCGCTGAAGCTCGACGGCCCCGATGTGTCGTTCGACGATATCGGCGGCGTGGTCGGCCAAGGACAGCTCTCGGGCCAAACCGCGCTGCATCGCACGGAGGCGGGATTGACGATGACCGCTGCCCTTTCATTGACGGGTGCCGATCTCGCGACGATGACGCGCGAGGGCGACCGGACGCCTCTGTCCGGCAAGCTCGATCTGCAGTTCGACGTCAAGGGCGTAGGGCGCTCGCCCGCCGCGCTTGCCGGATCGCTCACGGGCTCGGGAACGTTGAAGATCAACGGGGCCGCGGCGTCGGGCCTTGATCCGCGAGCCTTCGACATCGTCGGCAAGACGGCGGATCAAGGCGACACGGTTGACGCGGACAAACTCAAGGCAACAGTCGACGCGGCGCTCTATCGCGAGCGTCTCTCGCTCGGCCGCGTCGATGCCGCGTTCACCGTTTCCGCCGGTCAGTTGCGGCTTGCCGATGTGAGCGCGCATAACGACCGCGCCGACGTCAAGCTCAATGCGACCGTCGACCTTGTCCGCCGCATGCTCGATGCGCGGCTGACGCTGACAGGCTTGCCGCAGACGGGAGCGCCGAGCGCCGGCCGCCCGGAAATTTATGTCGCGCTGAATGGTCCGCTCGATGCGCCGAGCCGCTCCGTCGATGTCTCGGCATTGCTTGGCTGGTTGACGCTGCGCTCGGTGGACGTGCAGGCGAAACGCCTCGATGCCGCCGAGGAACAGCGCCGCGCGACGGAGGAGGCTGTGCGACGCGCGGAAGAGGCGGCAAAGCAGCGCGCCGCCCGTGCGGCCGCCGAGGCCGAGGCCAAGCGCCAAGACGAGGCGAAGCGCCAAGACGAGGCGAAGCGCCAAGAGGAGGCCAAACGCCAAGAGGACGCGAAGCGCGCGGAAGAAGCGAAGCGCGAGGCGGATCGGCGTGCGCGGGAGGCCGCGCTTTCGGACGAACAGCCAAGCATCATGCGCGAGGAGGCGCCCGAGGCCCCGTCGTCGCCGTCGATCTCGGGTCCGGTTCCGATGCCGCCGGTGCGGCCCAGTCCGCGTCCGCAAGCGGCGCCTGCGCCGAGCGCGACCGCCGCCCCGGAGCCGACGGAAGGCGCGCCGACCCTGCCGCCGCCGGTGGATATCAAGCCCGCGCCCGCCGCCCGCCGCGCCAACGCACGGCGCTCGGAGCCGCAGCCTTCCGCTTCCACCTCGGGATCAATCGCGCCCCCGCCCCCGAGGGCGCCTCGCAACGTCTTCGAGCAGCTATTCGGTCTCGGACGGTGACAGCGAGGGAGCCATCTCCCGCACCAGAGGTCCGCGTTCATGCACGCGGGCATTGTCCCGGTAATGACCGAGAACGAACAGGCGGATCGCCGAAGAAAGATTTCCGTGGTCGCGGCCGGTGTCGATGGTCGCGACCAATTCCGACAAGGTCATGCCGCGTTCGCCGGCAATTTCCTTCAGGCCGGTCCAGAAAGCATCCTCGAGGCTGACGCTGGTCTTGTGACCAGCGACGACGATCGAGCGTTTTATGACGGGCGAGTTCATGTGTCGTCTCCAGACTCGAGACGGTGACTGTCGAGATCGCGTTTGGTCTTGGCATCACGCGCGCGCTGGAGCTGGCGTTCGGCTTTTGGGAGGCCGTGCCTGATTCGGTTTTCTTCGGCGCGCTTGGCTTTTGCTTCACGCTCTGCGCGCTTGCGAGCGACGCGCAGGTTAATAATCTCGGCCATCGCCGCACTCAGTGTATGGCGGGTGCCGGACGAAAATGCCCCGACACCGTTTCAGGCCCCCCAGGATTCACTTTGGCCAGATAGCTCGATGAGGCAACACACGGTTAGGTGATTGAATACCCCTTGCCTGCCACAGCATCGCCGTATTAGCCCGGCCGCGTCATCTTGCGCGGCTGCACCAGGGCGTCGAATTCCTTTGCAGTAACAAGGCCGAGACCGACGGCTTCGTCCTTCAGCGTGGTGCCTTTGGCATGCGCGGTTTTAGCGATCTTCGCCGCATTGTCGTAGCCGATCTTCGGCGCGAGCGCCGTCACCAGCATCAGCGAGCGCTGCATCAGTTCGCCGATTCGCGTCTCGTCGGCGCGGATGCCGACGACGCAGCGATCGGTGAAGGAACGCGCCGCGTCCGCGAGCAGGCGAATCGACTGCAACGTCGCGTAGGCGAGCACGGGCTTGAACACGTTGAGTTCGAAGTGGCCCTGGCTCGCGGCCACCGTGACCGTCGTCTGATTGCCGAACACCTGGCAGCACACCATGGTCAAAGCTTCGCACTGCGTCGGATTGACCTTGCCCGGCATGATCGACGAGCCCGGCTCGTTCTCTGGCAGGATGAGTTCGCCGAGGCCGGAGCGCGGCCCCGAGCCAAGAAAGCGGATGTCGTTCGCGATCTTGAAAAGCCCGGTGGCGATCGCGTTGAGCGCGCCGTGCGCGAATGCATAGGCGTCGTGCGAGGCAAGCGCCTCGAACTTGTTCGGCGCGGTGACGAACGGCAGCTTGGTGAAGGCGGCCACGCGCTGCGCGAACATTTTAGCGAATTGCGGAGGAGAGTTGAGGCCGGTGCCGACTGCGGTTCCGCCCTGCGCCAGCGGGTAGAGATCGCGCAGCACCGACTGCGCGCGCCGTGCGCCCTCCTTCACCTGCGCGGCATAGCCGGAGAATTCTTGACCGAGGGTGAGCGGCGTCGCGTCCTGCGTATGCGTGCGGCCGATCTTCACGATGCCGGAAAAGGCCTTCACCTTCGCGCCGAGCGCGTCATGCAGATGCGCGAGCGCCGGCAGCAACGCGCCGTGAATTTCCTCGGCCGCGGCGATATGCATGGCGGTCGGAAAGCAGTCGTTCGACGACTGGCTCATATTGACGTGATCGTTCGGATGGATCGGCGACTTCTGGCCGCGCTTGCCGCCGAGCATTTCGTTGGCGCGGTTCGCGATCACCTCGTTCGCGTTCATGTTGGTCTGCGTACCGGAACCGGTCTGCCACACGACCAGCGGGAAGTGGTCGTCGAGCTTGCCGTCGATGACTTCCTGTGCCGCCGCGATGATCGCCTTCGCGCGCTTGCCGTCGAGCTTGCCGAGTTTCTGATTGGTCTCCGCCGCCGCGCGCTTGACGATGCCGAGCGCGCGAATGATCGGGCGCGGCATGTGCTCGCTGCCGATCGGGAAGTTCTCCAGGGAGCGTTGGGTCTGCGCCCCCCAATATCGGTCGTCGGCGACGTCGATCGGTCCGAATGTGTCGCTTTCGGTGCGGGTCTTGGTCATGGCAATGCGGTGTCCGGATAGAAGGGAGAAAGAATCGGGGGACGATGGCGGGAGCCGTCCGCCGCTTATTTTTTTAGCGGCCGATTATTTTTTTCGAAAGCGATCGAGCTTCACGATCTCCGCGCCGCCCGAAGGCTTCGATGGTTCGCTGTCGTTTTCGGCGACCGGGTCCGGGATCGGCTTCGAGTCGCTTCCTTCCTTGGCGAGCGGCGGCGCGCTGCGCTGCGCGTCGGATTTTGCCTCCTCGGCGGCGGCGGAGGTGGATGGCTGTGCGTCGCCGGCCTCGTTCGGCTTTGCCGCCGCGACCTCGAACTCGAGGCCAAATTGCACCGAGGGGTCGGCAAATCCCTTCAGGGCATCGAAGGGGACGGCCAGACGCTCGGGAATGTTGTTGAAGGAGAGGCCGACCTCGAAGCCGGCGTCGGTGACGACCAGGTCCCAGAATTGATGCTGGAGGACGATCGTCATTTCCTCGGGGTACTGCGCGCGCAGACGTGACGAGATGCGCACCCCTTCGACCCGCGTATCGAAGGCGATGTAGAAGTGATGGTCCCCGGGCACGCCGTTGCGGGCGACATCGGCGAGGACATCGCGCACGACGTTCCGCAGCGCGCTGCGGACGAGAAGGTCGTATCGGATGTGATCAACGGCCATGAGCGGTCTTCTTTGCGCCAACGCCAGCGACTCGACGCGCAATATGCAACGATTCAGGCGCGTGAGAGCGAGGTTTCAAAGTTTTCAACACGCCCAATGCGACGAGGAAGCGGCGTCGCGGCAAGCGAAAGTGGAGGCTTCTGTTGCCAGGTGCCTCCGAACCCCGCCTGCCGTTGCTACACGTCAGGACTTGAAGATCGGTCTTTCAAACCGCTTACGCGGCCTGAGCAACCGGAGCATAGTTGTCATTCGCAACTATCGTTTTGGCCCGATAACGGCGGAACCATGCCGAGCAAAAGCCCGTCCTTTACACCCTCGTCGATCCTATTTCGCCCCCGCCGAAGCCCCGCGATCCGATCGATTCGCTGGGCTTGGGTGGAGGCGCCGGGTACCGCCCCCGGGTCCGAATGGCTTATTACGACGGCCGTTTATCGCCATAGTCGGCCTTGCGGCCGACGCTGCGAATATAGAGGCAGGAGCGTAAAGAAAAAAGACCGTAGGCCATGGTATCGGCGGCACGGCATCGGAAGCATGGCGTCGGCAGGATGGCTTCGGCACCGATATCATCGGTAGCGATAGGCTCGGCGCCATGTCGCGGCGTCGTGCCGGGGGCCGCCGCGCCGGTCCGTCCGGCGGAGCGCGATAATAAAGCCGTTCTCAACTGCCTGGATTGCAGGGCCGCCTCTTCTGCCGGAAAGCGGCAAGCGCTAAACGGGCTGCATGACCGAGCCGCCGAGCGGGGAGGGGCGCGCGCTCAATCCGCGTCCTAGTCTCCCCGAGCTTCTCCTTGCTCTTTCCTACGTCTCGCTGACCGGATTCGGCGGTGTGCTGCCGTTCGCGCGCCGCATGATCGTTGAACAAAAGCGCTGGATGTCGGCCGAGGAGTTCAACGAGGTCTTTTCCCTCTGTCAGTTCCTGCCGGGGCCGAACATCGTCAACTTCTCCGTGGTTTACGGCGCGCGTCTCGGCGGCCCCATCGGGGCGGTCCTGGGGCTTATCGCGATCCTGGCGCCGGCGATGGTCGTCGTCATGATTCTCGGCGGCGTTTACATGTATTTTGGCGATGTCGCCGCGTTGCAACGCATTTTGTCGGGGCTTGCCGCGGCGGCCGCCGGCTTGATCGTCGCCGTGTCGGCAAAAATGGCGGTGCCGCTGTTTCGGCGCGGCTTCGGGCCGGCCCCTTTTGTTGCCATTGCCATTTTCATCGCCGTCGGGGTCTTGCGCGTGCCGCTCCTCTGGGCGCTGCTCGTCGCGACCCCGGCCAGTATCGCTCTCGCCTGGCGGTGGCGCACGTGAAGGCGGGAGGCGGCACGCTCGATGCGCTGGTGACGCATTTTCTGCTGCTTTCGCTGCTTGCCGTGGGCGGCGGAAACGCGGCGATTCCCGAGATGCACCGGCAGGCCGTCGACGTTCTGGGCTGGATGACCGACCGGCAGTTCGCCGATCTGTTTGCGATCGCCCAGGTCGCGCCGGGGCCGAATATCATCATCGTGACGCTGATCGGGTTTCATGTGGCCGGCGTCGCCGGCGGCATCGTCGCGACGCTCGCCATGTGCGGACCGAGTTGCCTTCTCGCTTTCGGCATGGGGCACATCTGGGAACGCTTTCGGTATGCGCGCTGGCGGGTGCTCATCCAGGCAGGCCTCGTGCCCGTTTCGGTTGGCTTGATCGCCGCGAGCGCCCTGATCCTCGCGCAAGCCGCGGACGTCAACTGGGTTGCCTTCGCCCTGACGATGGTGATGGCCGTGATCGGTTATTTCACGCGCCTCCATCCCCTGTGGGTCTTCGCGCTTGCCGCGATCGCCGGCTATGTCGGCCTTGTTTGAGGAGCGGCGGAAGTGTGTGATAGGGGTCGCGAAGGGAACAAGTCGGTACGAGGGGGAACGCGTGACACAGGCCGGTGAAACGGCGGCTGAAAGGCCGCCATTGTTCGGATTTATTCGCAACCCGCAGGATTTCTTTGGGGGATTGGCGCTCGTCGTCTTTTCCGCGATTGCCTATTGGGCCTCGTCCGACCTGCCGGGAATGCAGGGCATCCAGTTCGGGCCGGGAACCGCGCCGCGCCTCTTCATCGTCCTCCTGGTTCTGGTCTCACTTGCCATCATGCTGCATGCCGTCGTCGTCGCGGGGCCGCAGCTTGAGCGTTTTGCCATCCGCGGGCCGCTGTTCATCACCGGGGCCGTCCTTCTCTTTGCCGCGACGATCCGCTCGTTGGGGCTTATCCCCTCCAGCTTCTTGCTCGTCGTGGTCTCTTCGATGGCGACGCCGGAAATGCGATGGCTGGAAACCATCATCTGGGGGGCGATCCTGGCCGGGTTTTGCGCGATCCTGTTTCCCTACGCGCTCAATCTGCCGATGCCGCTCTGGCCTGGCCACTGACCGGAGCGTGTCATGGAAGAGCTTTTTCACAATCTCGCTCTCGGCTTTTCGGTCGCGGCGCATCCTACGAATCTCGGGCTCTGCCTGGTTGGCGCCCTGGTCGGCACGTTGATCGGCGTGCTGCCCGGCATCGGGCCGACGGCGACGATCGCGATGCTGTTGCCGATCACTTTCGGTCTGCCGCCGGTCGGCGCGCTCATCATGCTCGCGGGAATCTATTACGGCGCCATGTATGGAGGCTCGACCACCGCCATCCTTGTGAATATCCCAGGAGAGGCGGCTTCCGTCGTCACGACGCTCGACGGTTTCGAAATGGCGAAGCAGGGGCGCGCCGGCGCCGCGCTCGCGATCGCCGCGCTGGGCTCTTTCTTCGCCGGCTGCGTCGCGACGGTCGTCGCCGCGGCGCTCGGCAAGCCGCTGACCAGCGTCGCGCTGCAATTCGGCCCCGCCGAATATTTCTCGCTGATGGTTCTGGGCCTCGTATTCGCGGTGGTGTTGGCAAAGGGCTCCGTCCCGAAGGCCATCACCATGATCCTGCTCGGTCTGCTGCTGTCGATGGTCGGCACCGATATCGAGACCGGCCAGACCCGCATGACCTTCGGCATCATCGAACTCTCCGACGGCATCGGCTTCGTCGGGTTGGCGATGGGCGTGTTCGGCTTTTCCGAGATTATGCGTAACCTTGAGGTCGCCGAGCAGCGCGAGCTGGTGCAGAAGAAGGTCACCGGCCTGATGCCGACGCGGAAGGATATGCGCGAGGCAACGCCCGCCGTTATCCGCGGCACCTTGCTCGGTTCGCTGCTGGGCATTCTGCCGGGCGGCGGCACGATCCTCGCGGCGTTCGGCTCCTACACGCTCGAGAAGAAGATCGCTAAAGATCCTTCCCGTTTCGGCAAGGGCGCGATCGAGGGCGTCGCGGGGCCGGAAAGCGCCAATAATGCCGCCTCGCAGACGTCCTTCATTCCGCTCTTGACCCTCGGCATCCCGCCGAACGCGGTCATGGCGTTGATGGTCGGCGCCATGACCATCCACGGCATCGTGCCCGGCCCGCAGGTGATGACGAAGCAGCCCGACCTGTTCTGGGGGCTGGTCGCCTCGATGTGGATCGGCAACCTGATGCTGGTGGTCATCAACCTGCCGCTGGTGGGCGTGTGGGTGCGCCTGCTGCGCGTGCCGTACCGGCTGCTGTTCCCGATGATCCTCGTCTTCTGCTGTATCGGCGTCTA
>JBDHSU010000071.1:0-21500 GCA_039808325.1 Variibacter sp.
CAAAAATCAGGGACAACGGCCATAGGCGATTGCCGCCGCGAATACGGCTTGTTATCACGCACCCGCGCGGCCGCAGGCAAGGCAATGGAGTATCTGAATGGGGGGTAAGAACGGGGCGATCAAGCTCGTCGCCGGAAACTCCAACCGTGCGCTCGCCGAGGCGATCGCGGCCTATCTCGCCACCCCGCTGAGCAAGGCCGTCGTGCGGCGTTTCGCCGACATGGAGATTTTCGTCGAGATCCAGGAGAACGTCCGCGGCGCCGACGTGTTCGTGCTGCAGTCGACGTCGTATCCGGCGAACGATCACCTGATGGAGCTCTTGATCATCATGGACGCGCTGCGCCGCGCGTCCGCCAGGCGCATCACCGCCGTGATTCCCTATTTCGGTTACGCGCGGCAGGATCGTAAGCCCGGCCCGCGCACGCCGATCTCCGCCAAGCTCGTCGCCAACCTGATCACCCGCGCCGGCGCCGACCGGGTGATGACGCTCGATCTGCACGCCGGGCAGATCCAGGGGTTCTTCGATATCCCGACCGACAATCTTTATGCTTCGCCGGTGATGGTGCGCGACATCCGCGAGCGCTTCGACCTCAAGAACGTCGCGGTCGTGTCGCCGGACGTCGGCGGCGTGGTGCGCGCGCGCGGTCTGGCCAAGCGCATCGACGCGCCGCTCGCGATCATCGACAAGCGCCGCGAGCGCGCCGGCGAGTCCGAAGTGATGAACGTCATCGGCGATGTCGAAGGGCGCACCTGCATCCTGATCGACGACATCGTCGATTCCGGCGGCACGCTGGTGAACGCCGCCGACGCGCTGCTCGAGAAAGGCGCGAAGGACGTCTACGCCTATCTCAGCCACGGCGTTCTCTCCGGCGGCGCGGTCGCGCGCGTCACGGCGTCGGCACTCAAGGAACTCGTGATCACCGATTCGATTCAGCCGACCGAGGCGGTGCGCGTCGCGCGCAATATCCGCGTCCTCTCGATCGCGACCTTGATCGGCGAGGCGATCGGGCGCACCGCGAGCGAAGAAAGCGTGTCGAGCCTGTTCGACTGAGCGCCGCTTTTCGATTTGCCGGAAGCATTTATCCGTCATCCCGAGGTGCTCGCGTTAGCGAGCCTCGAAGGATGCGCGGCCCCATTATTTCGCAATTGAAATCGGGGCCGTCGCCCTCCGAGGCTCGGCGCTATCGCGCTCGCGCCTCACGGTGACGGACAAAGGGACGATAATCATCGCTCGTTCCGCCTTCAGTCTCTGTGGACGGGCGCGGTATCCCGGTTGCTCAAATCCAGCAAATCAGAATCAATCAAGCCGCAATTTTGGTGTCGGCGACTCGACCGCGATATATTCGACCGCAGGTGATTCGGCTGATGTCGGCGGCGCAGTGTTTTGTGTCCGCGCCGTGATGTAACCCGCTCGCTTGGCGACGCGCCGCGCGAGGCAAGGAGACGATATGTCCCTGATCGACATCTCCGACGAACGCCGGAACAATCCCGTCGATGTCGTCGAGCATTTGGCCGCGATCAAGGAATGGGCCTTCGATCGGGCCGCCGACGACGAGATCGCGATTTCGGTGAAGGGGCGCTGGACCGACTATCATCTCTCCTTCACCTGGATGGACGAGATCGAGTCCCTGCATCTCGCCTGCGCGTTCGACCTGCGCGTGCCGGAGCGGCGCCGGATCGAAGTGCTGCAACTGATCTCGCATGTGAACGAGCAGCTCTGGCTCGGGCATTTCGATGTCTGGAGCCGCGACGGCGTGATCATGTTCCGCCATGCGCTGATTCTCGCCGGAGGCGTCGAGGCGTCGGGGCGCCAGTGCGAGGTTCTGCTCGAGGCGGCGTTGGAAGCATGCGAGCGCTATTACCAGGCGTTCCAGTTCGTCGTCTGGGCCGGAAAGTCGGCGCGCGAGGCGATGGACGCCGCGATGTTCGAGACGGCCGGCGAGGCTTGATCCGGTTTCGCGGCGTCACACGATGATCTAGGGTCCGGCGAGCGCATCAACGCCGGACCTGTCATGACCTCCAAATCGAACCCTCACCCCGAAAGCCTGCGCGATGTTGCGGGCACGGTCGTCCTTGTCGGCGCCGGCAACATGGGCGGTGCCATGCTTCAAGGCTGGCTCGGCCTTGGCCTCGCCCCCGCGCAAGTCGCGATTATCGACCCGAAGCCCTCGGACGCCTTGATCTCGCGCATCGGGCCGGAGGTTCGCTGCAATCCGCCGCGAGACACGCTGACCGACGTCGCGGCGCTCATCCTCGCGGTGAAGCCGCAGGTCGCGCCGGATGTCGTGCCCGGCCTCGCGCCGTTGGCTGGGCCGGGGGCGGTCGTGGTTTCGATCATGGCCGGCAAGACCATGGCGTTCCTGGAAAGCAATCTGCCGGGCGCGGCGATCGTGCGCGCGATGCCGAACACGCCGGCCGCGATCGGCCGCGGCATCACGGTCGCGGTGCCCAATGCGCGCGTCACGCCGCAGCAACGCGCATTGACGACGCGCCTGCTGGCGGCGTGCGGGCAGGTCGAATGGACCGACGACGAAGCTTTGATCGACGCCGTGACGGCGGTGTCGGGCTCCGGCCCGGCCTATGTTTTCCTGATGGCGGAAAGCCTGGCGCGGGCCGGCGCGGCGGCGGGCCTTCCCGCCGATCTGGCGGCGCGGCTCGCCCGCGCCACCGTCGCCGGAGCGGGCGAGCTTCTTCACCGCTCGGACCTTGACGCCTCGACGCTGCGCCAGAACGTCACTTCTCCCGCCGGAACGACCGCCGCGGCGCTGGAGGTGCTGATGGCCGCCGACGGCCTCGATCCGCTGCTTAAGAGGGCGGTCGCCGCCGCCGCGCGCCGGTCGCGGGAATTGGCGGGGTAGAGGAGCATTTTTGAGCGAGGCGGGCAGCCCTTCGCGCGCAAAATGCGGCCAAATCGGAAGCAGCGGCGGCCTGGAACCTTCGGCCTGACCGCCCCATTTAATGGGTCAGGCTGCGTCGGATCAGGAGAGCACCATGACCGAAACATCCGCATCGCCCGCGGCGGGACACGGCGACCGCGATAAGATCATCGACGCCCTCATGGCTTTGCTCGCCGAGCGGCGTTTCGAGACCATCGGCTTCGGCGACGTCGCGGCGAAGGCCGAAGTGCCGCTGGCGCGCTGCCGCGGCGCGTTCGGCTCGCTGTTTGCCGTGCTCGCGGCGCAGTTCGCGCGTATCGACGAGCAGGTGCTCGACGGCATCGACGCCGATATGGCGCAGGAGAGCCCGCGCGAGCGCCTGTTCGACATCATGATGCGACGCCTCGAGGCGCTGGCGCCGCACAAGGCCGCGATCCGCTCCCTTGCGCGCTCCGCGCGCTGCAATCCGCCGTTGGCCCTGGCGCTCAACGGCATGGCGGCGCGTTCGCAGCAGTGGATGCTGACGGCGGCCGGCATTTCGGCGCACGGATTGCGCGGCGCGGTGCGCGCGCAGGGCCTGGCGCTGCTCTATGCCGACGTGATGCGCACCTGGCTGCACGACGACGATCCGGGGCTGGCGCGCACCCTGGCGGCGCTCGATCGCGCGCTCGGGCGCGGCGCGCAGTTGTCGCAGTGTTTCGATCGGCTGTGCCGCTTCGTGCCGCGTTCGCCGTTCCGGCGCCGCCGCTGGCGGCCGCGCGACCATGACAGCGATCCGGGCGAGCAGCCGGCGGTGGTATAAGGCTTCTCTAAACCGGCACGCGCACCGTCGCGCGCAGCCCGCCGAGCGGACTTTCGCCGAGCGTGAGATCGCCGCCGTGGGCGCGCGCGATGTCGAGCGCGATGGCGAGCCCTAGTCCCGTGCCGCCTTGATCCTGGTTGCGCGCATCGTCGAGCCGCATGAACGGCTTGAAGACCTCTTCGCGCATCTCCACCGGAATGCCGGGGCCGTCGTCGTCGACGGTGATCGTCAGCCAGCGGTGATCGCGATGCCCGGTGATCGCGATCGCGTCGGCGAAGCGTGCGGCGTTCGAGACGAGGTTGGACAGACAGCGCATGAACGCGGCCGGGCGCACCGAGACCAACGGCTGCCCGTAGAACGACACGGCCGTCTTGTGGCCGTTGCGCTCGCTGTCCGCCTGCAACTGTTCGAGCAGCGCGGCGATATCCGTCTCCTCGGACTGCTCGCCGGAATCGCCGCGCGCGAAAGCCAGGTAGTCCTCGAGCATGTGCGCCATCTCGTCGACGTCCTTTTTCATGGCGTCGACTTCCGGCCCGTCGCCGATCAGCGCGAGCTCCAGCTTGAAGCGTGTCAGCACCGTGCGCAGGTCGTGCGAGACGCCCGCGAGCATCGTCGTGCGCTGGTCGATCGTGCGTTCGATCCGCCGCTTCATTTCGATGAAGGCGCCGGCCGCCTGGCGCACCTCGCGCGCGCCGCGCGGGCGGAAGGGCGGCACGTCGCGCCCCTTGCCGAAGCTCTCGACGGCGTCGGTGAGCGAAAGGATCGGTCTGATCTGGTTGCGCAGGAACAGGATCGCGACGGTGAGCAGGACGAGCGATGTGCCGACCATCCAGAGCAGGAAGATGTGCGAGTTCGAGGCGTAGGCGGCGTTGCGCCGCGCGAACACGCGCAGCACCGAGTCGTCGAGCGCGATGCGGATTTCCACGAGCGCCGAGCGCCCGACCGTATCGATCCAGAACGGCCGCGCGATCTGTTTGCTGATCTCGACCGAAAGCGTTTGGTCGAGCAGAGAGAAGAACGGCTTCGGCCCAGGCGGCGGCAGTTCGCCGGCCGGCAGGAAGTCGACGGCAAGGCCGAGGCGATCCTGTGCGATGCGTTTGATCGTCGCGCGCGCCGCGTCTTGCGGATAGGTCTGGTAGACATCGATGAGTGCCGCGATGTCCTGCGTCACCGCCGCGGAAAGGCGGCGCGTGACCGTGTTCCAGTGCCTTTCCATGAAGACGAAGGCGACGACGGATTGCAGGATCACCATCGGCGTGACGATGATCAGCAGCGAGCGGACGTAGAGTCCCTTCGGCATGCGGCTGTTGAGCCAGCGGGCGCCGCCGCTCCAGAGACTGCGCACTCGTTCGGCGGCGGATCGCAGCGTCGAATGGTGCACGTCAACGCTGGTCATGGCAGCGTCATCAACCGGTAGCCGATGCCGCGAACGGTTTGAATCATGAGCGGGTTGGCGGGGTCGCGCTCGATCTTGCGGCGCAGCCGGTTGATCTGCACGTCGACGGCGCGCTCGTTCGCCGCGACGCCGTTTCCGGCGAGCGCCAGGCGCGGAACGGTCTCGCCGGAATTCTCCGCCAGCACCGTCAGCATCTCGCGCTCGCGATCGGTGAGATGGATCACCTCGTCGCCGTGGCGCAGCTCCCGGCGGTCGATATGGAAGACGAAGTCCGCGAAGCGCACGCTCGCCGCCGCGACCGACTCGATCGTCTGCGCGCGCTTGAGGATGTTGGCGACGCGCAGCGAAAGCTCGCGCGGCTCGAACGGCTTCGGCAAATAGTCGTCCGCGCCCAGTTCGAGACCGCGGATGCGGTTCTCCGTTTCCGAGCGCGCGGTCAGCATCAGGATCGGAACCTCGGAATTCTCGCGGATCGAATGGGCGAGATCGAAGCCGGATTCGCCGGGCATCATCACGTCGAGGATCAGAAGATCGAAGCTCATGCCGTCGAGCTTCGCCCGCGCCTGCTTGGCGCTGTCGGCGGTCGTCACGCGAAAGCCCTCGCCGACGAGGTAGCGCGAGAGCAGGTCGCGGATGCGCCGGTCGTCGTCGACGACGAGAAGGTGCGGGGCGTTGTCCGCGAGAGAGGCTGCCGTCGCGGTCATGGTGGCGCTTTCAATCATTGACGCGGGGCGCGCGGTCGGCTTGCGCGATGAGCTTGAGCACGTTCTGACGGGCCTCGGAATCGATCAGCGCGGCGAGGAAGCGATGCGCCGCCTCATGCGCTCCCGGTCCGAGATCGGCGAGGGCGCGGCCGATGCGGTCGGTCTGCAGGCGGGCGAGGCGCATGGCGAGAGCTTGCCCTTTCGGTGTGACGTAAAGGAGGCGCTGCCGGCGGTCCCGCGGCCCTTCGCGCTGCGTGATATAGTCCTGATCCAGCAATTGCTTCAGCACGCGGCCGAGCGACTGTTTGGTGATGCGTAGAATGTCGAGCAGGTCCGCAACCTTGATGCCGGGATTGCGGTTGACGAAATGCAGCACCCGGTGATGGGCGCGGCCGAATTCCAGCGCCTCCAGCACGTGATCGGGATCGCTGACGAAATCCCGATAGGCGAAGAAGAGGAGCTCAATCAGATCCCAGGTGGGCTCGGCCTCTGACGGCGCCGTTTTTGCCATGGGAGCCTCGTGCGGCGGCGGCATGAAATTTATGTCAGTCATGTTGACATATTTTGCATCGCTTGTTACGTCTTCGGGGCAAATTGTGAAATGATCTTGCCAAGGCGCTCGGCTGCTTCATCGGTCGCCCCCCGCTTTTGGCCGCGCAACATATCATCTCGCTTGCGACTCCGTATCTGCCACGTCGCGCGGGACCATGCCGGGCCGCCGAGCCCAGGAGGAAATGCCATGGCTTTGACATTCGATCAACGCGACGGCGTCATCTGGTATGACGGCAAGCTGATACCCTGGGCCGACGCCAAGCTGCATGTGCTGAGCCACGGGCTTCACTACGCGAGCGCCGTGTTCGAGGGCGAACGTGCCTATGGCGGCGAGATCTTCAAGTGCACGCAGCACTCGGAGCGGCTGATCCGCTCCGGCAAGGTGCTCGACTTCGACATTCCGTATTCGGCGGCCGAGATCGACGCCGCAAAGCGGCTGGTGCTCAAGACCAACGGCCAGAACGACGCCTATGTCCGTCCGATCGCCTGGCGCGGCAGCGAGATGATGGGCGTCTCCGGTCAGCAGAATAAAATTCACCTCGCCATCGCGACCTGGGAATGGCCGAGCTATTTCGACCCTGCAGAGCGACTGAAAGGCATCCGCCTGGCGCTCGCCGAGTTCCGCCGCCCCGATCCCAAGACCGCGCCGGTGCTGGCCAAGGCGGCCGGCCTCTACATGATCTGCACCATCTCGAAGCACAAGGCCGAGCGCGAAGGCTATGCCGACGCGATGATGCTCGACTGGCAGGGCCGCGTCGCCGAGTGCACCGGCGCCAACATCTTCTTCGTGCAGGACGGCAAGCTGCATACGCCGATCGCCGATTGCTTCCTCGACGGAATCAGCCGCCAGACCGTGCTCGAGCTGGCCCGCCGCCGCGGCATCGAAGTCGCCGAGCGGCGCATCATGCCGGATGAGCTTTCCGGCATGGCGGAGTGCTTCATCACCGGCACCGCCGCGGAGGTGACGCCGGTCTCGGAAATCGCGCAGTGGCGCTTCAAGCCGGGCAAGATCACCGAGCAGTTGATGGCGGACTACACCGCCGAGGTGCAGCCGAAGGGCAAGGCCGCGGCCGCGTAAGGCGTTACGATCCCGGCACGAGGCCAAGCGCCTCGCGCCGGGTCCATCGCGACACCATCAGTACGGCGACGATCGCCAGCCCGACGGCGAGGCCGATCCAGATTCCTGTGCCGCCCCATCCCGCGGCGAAGGCGAGCAGCGCGCTGACCGGCAGGCCGATGCCCCAATAGCCGAGTGCGGCGTAAATCATCGGCACGCGCGTATCGTGCAGGCCGCGCAGCATGCCGGCGCCGACGACCTGCGCGCCGTCCGCGACCTGGAACACCGCCGCCCAGAACAAGAACGAGACGGCCAGCGCCATGACCTCGGCGTTCGCCGGGTCGTTCACGTCGACGAAGACACGCACCAGGGTCTGCGGTGCGCCGATCATGACGAGCGCCGTGATCACCATGAAGCTGACGCCAAGCACGAGCGCCACCCAGCCGGCGCGCGTCACGGCGTTTCGATCGCGCGCGCCGTAGGCGCGGCCGACGCGCACTGTCGCGGCCTGGCCGATCGCCAGCGGCACCATGAACGTGGTCGACGCGATCTGGATCGCGATGGCGTGCGCCGCCAGCGCGGGGGCGCTGATCAGCCCCATCAGGATCACGGCGCCGTTGAAGGTGGTCACCTCGAACGCCATCGTCGCCGCGATCGGCAGGCCGAGCCGGATCAACTCGCGCAGCCGCGGCCAGTCCGCGCGCCAGAAGCGGCCGAACAGGCAATAGCGGCGGAAGCGCCGATCGATGGAGACGACCAGCGCGAGACCCGCGAACATGAAGATATTCGACAAAGTGCTGGCGATGCCCGAGCCGGCGAGCCCGAGCGCCGGCAGGCCGAAATGCCCGAACACCAGCGCCCAGTTGCCCAGCGCGTTGAAGCCGACCGCGAGCCCGGTGACCAGCACGGCGGCGCGCGGCCGCTCGAGCGCGGAGATGAAGGAGCGCAGCACCACGAAGCCGAGGAAAGGCAGATAGCCCCACTGCAGGCCGTGCAGGAATATCTCGGCGCGTTGCGCCAGCGCCGGCTCCTGGCCGAGAAAACGAAGCACGGCGGCCGCGTTCCACAGCACGATCCACGCCGGCACGGTGACGGCGACGCCCGCCCACAGGCCCTGCCGGAAGGTGCGGCGCACGTCGCGCACGGAGGAGCGTTTGCGGCCGAGCTCGCTCGCGATCATCGGCGACGTCGCCGTCAGCAGGCCGAGGCCGAACAGCAGCAGCGCGAAATAGAGGGTGGTGCCGAGCGTCGCCGCCGCGAGCTCCTGCGCGCCCAGATGGCCGATGAAGATCACGTCGGTCGTCGTCAGCGCGATCTGAGCGACATTGGTGAGGACGAGCGGCCAGCCGAGCGTCGCCGATGCGCGCAGCTCGGCCATCCAGGCCGCGCGCGTCGAGGACGTTTCGAATGTCGCTTCCGTCGAGGTGCTCATGGCTCGCTACGAGACGCCACGCGCCGCGCGCAGCGGACTGCGGTCGGTCACAGGCGGTCGGTTGGTGTGTCGGGACGGGCGGTGTTAGTCGTTTTGCACGGGTAACGCAATCGGCAGCGACCCTGGGCGTCACACAGCGCGGAATTACCGCCAGCGCGCGGCGGCCTCGTCGTCGTCGTCCTTTGCCTCGACCCAGCGCGTATCCCCGGCGCGTTCTTCGCGCTTCCAGAAGGGGGCGCGCGTCTTCAGGTAATCCATCAGGAACTCGCCGGCGGCGAAGGCCGCCTGCCGATGCGACGAGGCGGTGACGACCAGCACGATCGTCTCGCCGGGCGCGATGCGCCCGTAACGATGGATGACCGTCACCCCGAGCAGCGGCCAGCGGCGCTCGGCCTCGGCGACGTGCCGGGCGATCTCCTCCTCCGCCATTCCGGGGTAGTGCTCGAGCGTCAGCGCGGCGATCGGGCCGTCGTCCTCGGTGCCGCGGCAGATGCCGGTGAAGGTGACGACGGCGCCGATATCGGTGCGGCCGCGAGTCATGGCCTCGATCTCGCGCGCGGTATCGAAGGGTTCGCGTTGCAGCCTGACCGTCATGGCGCGCCCCGCGCTCTCGTGCCGCTCATCCGCCTGTCATCGGCGGGAAGAACGCGATCTCGCGCGCGCCGGCGAGCGAGGCGTCCGGTTTCACGTGATGGCGATCGATCGCGGCGCGCACGACCTTCGGATTTGCGAAGGCATGCGCGTATTCGTCGCCGCGCGCGGCGAGCCAGCGGACAAGATCGCCGACCGTTGTCACCTCGGCCGGAAGCTCGACCTCTTCCTGCTCCTTGCCGATACGCTCACGGACCCAGGCGAAATAAAGGAGCTTCATGACCGAACCCTCATCCTGAGGAATCCGCGACGCAGGCATCTCGAAGGATGGTCAAGACCGCAGGGCTCTCCTTCCAGACGCCGCTTGTGTCGAAACGGCTCCTCACGATGGAGTCTACCTCTTTCACGGCCGCCTCACGACTCCTCGTGCGTCAGGTGATGCACCGCGACGCGCAGGTAATCCCAGCCGGTATAGAGCGTGACGATCGCCGAAATCCACAAGAGGGCGATGCCGATTGCGGTTGTGTGCGGCAAGACCTCGTCGCCGGCTTCGCCCGCGATCAGGAAGCCGATGGCGACGAGCTGCACGGTCGTTTTCCACTTGGCGAGCCGCGTCACGCGCACCCGCACATGCAGCTCCGCGAGGAATTCGCGCAAACCCGAGACGAGGATTTCGCGGCAGAGGATGACGATCGCCGCCCACAGCGTCCAGCCGAGGATCGTGCCGTCGGCCGCCAGCATCAACAGGCAGGAGCCGACGAGGAGCTTGTCGGCGATCGGATCGAGCATCCGCCCGAGCGGCGACTGCTGCTCCCACATGCGCGCGAGATAGCCGTCGAGAAGGTCGGTGATGGCGGCGGTGACGAAGATGAACAGCGCCACCCAGCGCAGCCATAAGCCGCCCTGGAAAATCTGCGACCAGAACAGGCAGGCGACGACGGCCGGGATGGCGGCAATGCGGCCGAAGGTCAGCAGATTAGGGAGCGCGAAGGTGTGCGCCGTCGATGGTCCCGCCAAAGTCATAGGGGGAAGGAACACGCTCTGTTTGGGGGCGTCAACCACAGCTTCGTGCGGCAGCGGCCGCATTCGATATTTCCCATCGCACTTTTAAATGAAGAGGCGATCACGGCGGTGACTGCATCGTCGGGCGGCGCTGCGTTGCGCCGCCTTCATGAAAAAATTCATATATTTTGCGGGCCGTTTCGGCGCTGATTCCCGGGGTTTTCGCGAGATCGGCGATGGAAGCGCGCTCGATCGCCTTGAGTGTCCCGAAGTGGTGGAGCAGGGCGCGCTTGCGGGTCGGCCCGACGCCGGCGATCTCCTGCAGGCCGCCTTCGCGGAGGCCCTTTTGCCGCCGCTGGCGATGCGAGCCGATTGCGAATCGATGCGCCTCGTCGCGCAGCCGCTGGACGAAATAGAGGATCGGGTCGCGCGGCGGTAATTTGAACGGAGCCCGGTCCGGCATGAAAAACGTCTCGCGGCCGGCGTCGCGATCCGGCCCCTTGGCGATGGAGGCCATGGCGACGTTCTCGACGCCCAGTTCCGCGAGTACCGCGCGCGCCGCGGCGAGCTGGCCCTGGCCGCCGTCGATCAGGATGAGATCGGGCCAGGGGGACTCGTCGCGTTCGCCGGCTTCCTTCGCTTCCGTCCGATCGCGGTTCTGATCGGCCTCGCGCGGGTTGGCCTCGGCGTCGGCCGCGATTTCCTCCCTCCCCCCTTGTGGGAGGGGGGCATGAGGCGAACTCGGCGCGTGAGATTCACCGTCCTCCCTGGGGGGAGGGAACGCCGGAGCCGCAGCCGCAGCGGAGGAAGGATCGAGGGCGGTATGGGCCGGTGACCGTTCCATCGGTTCGCGCGGCGCCTCATCGAGCAGCCGCCTGAAGCGCCGCGTGAGAACCTCGCGCATCATGCCGTAGTCGTCGCCCGGCACGAGATCGGCCGAGCGGATGTTGAACTTGCGGTACTGGTTCTTGCGTAAGCCCTCGGGCCCCGCGACGACCATCGCGCCGACCGCGTTCGTGCCCTGAATGTGACTGTTGTCGTAGATTTCGATGCGTTGCGGCACGCGCGGCAGCTCGAAGGCTTTGGCGAGGCCTTCGAGCAGTCGCCGCTGCGAGGCGCTGTCGGCGAGCTTGCGGCCGAGCGCCTCGCGCGCATTCGCAACGGCATGCTCGACGAGCTCGATCTTCTCCCCGCGTTGCGGCACCGCGATCTCGACCTTGTGCTCCATGCGGATGCTGAACGCTTCCGCCAGCAGGGCGCGGTCTTCGATCTCATGCGAGAGCAGGATCAGCCGCGGGCACGGCTTGTCGTCGTAGAATTGCGTGAGGAACGCGGCCAGCACCTCGGACGCGGAGAGCGAACGGTCGGCCCGCGGGAAATAGGCGCGGTTGCCCCAGTTCTGCCCGGTGCGGAAGAAGAAAACCTCGATACAGGTGAATCCTTCGTCCTGATGGGCGGCGAAGACGTCCGCCTCGGTCACGCCGCGCGGGTTGATGCCTTGGTTGGTCTGCACCGCGGAGAGCGCCGCGAGGCGGTCGCGATAGACGGCGGCGCGCTCGAAGTCGAGCGCTTCCGACGCGCTTTCCATATCGCGCGCGAGTTGATCCTTCACGGCATGGCTGCGCCCGGAAAGGAACGCTTTCGCCTCGCGCACGAGTTCGGCGTAGTCGGCCGGCGCGATCTCGCCGGTGCACGGCGCCGAGCAGCGCTTGATCTGATACAGGAGGCAAGGCCGTGTGCGGCTCTCGAACATCGCGTCGGAGCAGGAGCGCAAGAGGAACGCGCGTTGCAGCGCCGTGATGGTGCGGTTGACCGCCCAGACCGATGCGAAGGGACCGAAATAATCGCCGTCCTGGCTGCGCGCGCCGCGATGCTTGGCGATCTGCGGCGCGCGCGCGTCCTTGGTGATGACGATGTAGGGAAACGACTTGTCGTCGCGCATCAGCACGTTGAAGCGCGGACGCAGGCGCTTGATGAGGTTGGCTTCGAGCAGGAGCGCTTCGGTCTCGGTGCGCGTCGAGATGAACTCGAGGCTCGCCGTCGCCGCGATCATGCGCACGATGCGCGCGTCGAGCCCGGTCGGCCGCAGATACGAGGTGACGCGCTTGCGGATGCTCTTCGCCTTGCCGACGTAGAGGACGTCGCCGTTGGCGTCGATCATGCGATAGACGCCGGGCGAGGCCGGCGCGACCTTGGCATGCCGCGCGATCGCCGCGCGCCCGGCCGCCAGCGTTCCGCCAGCGGCGTCCAGTGCCGAGAGGTCGATCAGATCGTCGATCTGCGCCTCGGGAAGAGAGGCCTCCTCGTCCTCTTCGTCGAGGCCAAGATCGGGAATGTCTTTCTCGCGGGTCATGTCGTCCGAGATCGTACTTCAGGCTTTCGTCGGGTCGTCCCCGTGAAGGCGGGGACCCAGTACGCTCGGTCTCTCGATAACATGCAGGCCGGGAATACTGGATGCCGCCCTCGCGGGCGTGACAGGCACGGGCAGCCAACGCGCCCGCGTGCTCGTCTCATACTTAAGCCTTGAGGGTTCGGGAGGCGAGGGTGCTATTGCTCGATGCCCCAGACATCCGGCGTTTTCCACGCGATGTGCTGTCCGCCGTCGACGGCGATCGTCTGCCCGGTGACGGCGGCGGCCCCGGCGAGATAGACGACCGCGTCGGCGATCTGTTCCGGCCGCGGCCCGCGCTCGAGCGGAAGGGCGGCCGCTTGCCGGGCGAAGGCGGCGGCGTCCTGCCGGGGGCTCGGCAAGGTCGGGCCCGGCGCGACGGCATTGACGCGGATGCGCGGCGCCAGCGCCTGCGCCATCAGCGTCGTCGCGGCGTCGAGTCCGCACTTGCTGAGCGTGTAGGAAAACTGCCGCGGCGCCGGCCGCGCCACGCGCTGGTCGGTGATGTTGACGATGGACGCATCCGCGCCGCCGGGCGCCTGCTTCGCGAAAGCCTGCGCCAGGAACACCGGCGCGCGCAGGTTGACGGCGAAGTGACGGTCCCACAGCGCGGCGTCGAGAGCGCCGATGTCGTCGGTCTCGAACAGCGATGCGTTGTTGACGAGCAGCGTGAGCGGACCGAGCGCTGAGGCCGCGCGCGCGATGATGTCGTCGCTCTCATCCGGCGCCGAAAGATTCGCCTGCACGGCGACGGCGCGGCCCCCGAGCGCCGCGATGTCGCGCGCGAGCGCGCGCGCTTCCGATTGCGAACGGTTGAAGCCGATCGCGATGGCGTAGCCATGACGCGCGAGCGTGAGCGCGATGGCGCGGCCGATGCGTCTGGCGCCGCCGGTGACCAACGCCGCGCGCGGCGGTTCGTGCAAAGGAAAGGTATTCATTCGCGTATCATCTCGCAGCATGTCGGCCCGTCGTCATGCCCGGCCGGGCATGACGGTATCCGGTGTCGCGGGACGAGAGCGGTCAGACGAAAAAAGGCGTCACTCCGGCTTGGTCGCGTCGAAAGCCGGGACCTTCGCCGCGAACGCATCGATCCACTGCACCAGTTTCGGATACTGCTTGCGCCATTCGCCGGCGAAGCGGAAGTCGAGATAGCCGAGCGTGCAGGCGAGCGTGATCTGCCCGACATCCGGCATGGCGCTGACCGGCGGCGGCGCCTGCTCGAGCGCGATGAGGCTGCGCGTGACTTTGCCCGTCTGATGCTCGACCCATTTCGGCTCGCGCCGGTCTTCGGCGCGGAAACGCTGTTCCGCCATCAGCAGGACGCTTGCGTCCATGATGCCGTCGCCGAGCGCCTCCAGGCGGAGCGCCGCGAAACGCGGTGCCGTCTCCCTCGGGATGATGCGGCCACCGCCCGCGAGCGTGTCGAAATATTCCAGGATCACCGGCGAATCGAAAAGACGCGTGCCGTCGTCCAGCGTCAGCACCGGCATCTTGCCGAGCGGATTCTCGATGCGGAGCGGATCGTCGGGATCGTTGCCGTTGGCGGGGAGCACGTCGATGTTCTTGTCGAGGCCGAGCAGCGCTGCGGCGAGGCGCGCCTTGCGGCCGAAAGGCGAAGCATTGGACGTGCGCAGGATCATCATGTTGGCGTTTCCTCGGTGCGAAAAAGCATGTTCCGCGCCGACCGGGCGCGGACTCGCAGACGTAAACGATGTCGCTGATTTTATAACCTAAGGCGGGACGACTTTCTTCACGCCGTCACCGCGCTTCGTCCTTAAAGTGCGCCGATCTTTCCGAGAACCGCTTCGCGCTTTTCGGGGTCGTGCTCGGATCCGGTTGAGCCGGCCCGTTCGATCCGCTCGGCTCGACCGGACGCACTTAGCCTTCGACAATGAGATTGATGGCTTTCGGGCCCTTGCCTTTCTTGTCGGGCTCGACGTCGAAGGTGATCTTCTGTCCTTCGTTGAGCCCTTTGAGGCCCGCCCGCTCGACGGCGGTGATATGGACGAACACGTCCCTCCCGCCGTCGTCCGGCTTGATGAAACCGTAGCCACGCTCGCCATTGAAGAATTTGACCGTGCCGGTCGTCGCCATAGGGACGCTCCCTCTCCCATGCGCTTTACCGTCCGCCCCGCGGCATGACGGTTGGCTGGACGTCCACGGCGGAAGGCGCGGCCCCCTCAGGCCTCGTCATCTCCGCCGGCTCCCCTCCGGAGGCGGACCATCAAAGCCGCACGTATGAAATACCAACACCGCTACGCTGGAAAGAGCCCGTAGGGAGGAGCGCGATCATTTTTGCGAGGTAAGCCAGTCGATGCGGGACGCTCCTTGGGCGGAGCCGAGCACTTCGGCGAGGGCGGGAAGGAGGATGCGAAGCTGCTCGTCCAGCCGCCATGGGGGATTGACGATGAGGAGGCCGGTTCCGGCCAGCCGCTCGGCCGCGGCGTGCGGCGCGACGGTCAGCTCCGCCCTCAGGATGTTGGGAAGGCCGGTGCGCGCCACGCGCCGCGCGAACGCGTCCGACGCGTCCTTGTTCTTCAGGGGGTACCACGCGAGGTAAATCCCGTCCGCCCATTTGCGCCGCGCGGCGGCGAGGGCGTCCGCCAGGCGGGGAAACTCGTGGGAATCCTCGAACGGCGGATCGATCAAAACGGCTCCGCGCCGCTCCTTCGGCGGTAGATAGGCGGCGAGGGCGGTCCAGCCGTCGATGGCGATCGCCTTGGCGCGCCGGTCGCCGGCGAGGTTGCGCGCCAGGGCGGCGGCGGCGGTCGGCTCCGTTTCGCAGGCGATCAGGCGGTCGACCGGCCGCATCAGCGCGCAGGCGAGCGCGGGCGAACCGGGATAGGTCTTGAGCCCGCCCTGCGGATTGAAGCCGGCGATGGCCTCGCGGTAGGGGCGCAGCAGGTCCTGTATGGGCGCCGCCAGCGTGGCTGCCGCCAGGGTCCGGATCAGGGCATGGATGCCGGTTTCGGCTTCGCCGGTCTTCTGCGCCTCGGGCGAGGTCAGGTCGTAAAGGCCAGCGCCCGCATGCGTATCGAGGAGGCGGAACGCCGCCGGCTTCTGCCGCAGATGCACGATCACGAGCGAGAGCACGACGTGCTTGATCACGTCGGCAAAGCCGCCGGCGTGATAGGCATGCCGATAATTCATCGCGGATGACGGAAGACTTCAGCCGCCGCGCACCGGCGGCATCACCAGCCTGTCGCGGCGGCAGGCGCGCCGGTCGATTTCCGGGCAAGCGCGGAAGGTGAAGTCCTTCGTCATGCAGATGCGCACCTCGCGCAGCCGGCGCTGGTCGCAGCCGATGGCGATGCCGTCGCGCGCGAGCCCGGGATTGGCCTTGATGAACGCGGCCTCGACATCGTCCGGGCGGACGGTGAGCGGGACGGTGACGTCCTGATACGCTTGCGGAATCCGCACGGCCGCGCGCGCCTTGCGCACCGTCTCGAAATAGGCGCGCGCCGAGAGGCCCGAGCATGTCCCGTGCTTGTCCCACTCGTGATAGACGAGGCCGGGCGCCGGCATCAGGTCGAGCATCGAGGAGACGATGCTGCGGTTGAGGCGCGGCGCCGGAACCTGGCAGGACTCCGGAAAGCCGCGTTCATATTGCGGCCACAGCCCGTGCACGACGAAGGAGTAGGGGCGGGCGCCGCATTGCATCTTCGGCGCGCGTGCGCCGGCGGACTCGCAGAACGACGGCGACCAGGAGAGCGACAGGACGTAGAAATCGAAGCGTCCGGCGACATTCTGGCGCGCGTCGAACGCCGCCGCCGGGCCGGCGAAAGCCGTCCACAACCCCACGAAGCCCAAGGCAATCCGAACGATCCACGCCATCTTCGCGCCCCTAACCGACGTCTGAAGTCTTTTCCCGCTTCATTGAAACGGGCTTCCGGCTATTGATTTGTCGCGTTTTCTTCATGCGAACCGGCATCCACTTCGCTTGAAAACGCTCCGCGGGACGATATCAGGGGCGCGCCATGCGGCAGCCGGGGTTGTAGGCCCAGTTGCGGTCGAGGCCGACGACGCACCACTCGACGCCCCATGTGGCGCCGATCTCCCCGCCATCCTCGATGATCGAGTAGTTCACGCGATGCTTGCGGCCGTCGGAGACCACGACTTGCCCGCTGCAGAAGCGGCGCGGAATGGCGTTGACCGCCCAGGGCCGGAACGCGATTTCACGGACGCGCGGAAAATCCAGAATCCGCAGGTCCGAATTCCAGAACTTCGTCTCCTTCTCGGCGAAGGTCAGGCTGATCTGCTGCAGCACGGCCGGGTTTTCGCAGCCCGGCAGGATCGCGTCATAGCGCGGCCCCGACAGCCAGAAGTTTTTCTCCAGCGGACCTGCCGCGTTCGCCGGCGCGGCCGACAGCGCCGAAAGCGATAGGACGCAAGCGAGAAGCGCCCCCTGAGCCATGCGCACGATCATGCGAATCGCCTCCTCCAAGACCCGAAACTATGTCTCCGCGCGGAACCTACGATCAAGGCACGGCAAAAGGAATGCCGCCTGTGGGCGGAGCCGTCAGAAGGCACGAACCTGTCACCGATCCGCCACCGCGCAAGGGCCGCGCGGGGCTATCCCGGCGCCGCTG
This sequence comes from Variibacter sp., assembly GCA_039808325.1. Taxonomy (GTDB): domain Bacteria; phylum Pseudomonadota; class Alphaproteobacteria; order Rhizobiales; family Xanthobacteraceae; genus JAFKKS01. Next base: position 17,391 of record JBDHSU010000071.1, read on the forward strand.
GCGCCAGGACCCGCTCCACCTCGGCCGCGGCGCTGAAGAGGTGATACAGCGTACTGGCGGGCATCGGAGCGTCGACCGGGACGCCTGCTTCGTCGAACTTGTCGATCCAGCCGCCGGAGACCGGACCGGAGAGATAGGTGCGGCGGACGGCGCCGAGGATGCGGTCGGCCGCCTCGAGCGCGCCGGCATGTCCCTGCTCGTGCGCCGCCAGCCACGCCTTGGCGAGTTCGGTCTGCGGCCAGATGCGGCGCGAACGCAGGCGCGGCGCATTGCCGCGGGAAACGCCGTCGAGGACGAAGCCGGTTTCCGGGTCGGCGCCGTCCGCGGCGAAGGCGAGGAAATGCGCGGCGAGCGGCGCGGGAGGGCGTCCCGCGAGGCGGGCGTCTCGATGCAGGAGCCACGACCACTCGGCATGATGGCCCGGCTCGACGCTATCGTCATCCGCGCGCGGCGCCCAGGCGTCGTCGAAGAACTCGCCGATGGTGCGTGTTCGCGGATCGAGGAAGCGGCCTTCGAGGTGCGCGCGCAGTCTCTCCGCCCGCGCGGCCGCTTCCGGGTGATCCGCGACCTCGCGCAGCGCCAGCATCGCCTCGTAGAGATGCATGTGCGGATTCTGCCGCCGCGGCAGCCGGCGTGGCGCGCCCTCGTAGAGTGTTCCGTCCGGCGCCGTCAGATGCTCGTCGACGAAGGCGAGGACCTCGTCGATCAGGCCGCGCAATTGCCCGTCGCCGCTGGCGCGATGCAGCCACGCAAGGGCGAGAATGACGAAGGCGTGGGTGTAGCTGTCGCGCACGGGGTCGGCGACACCGCCATCCGGCGAGACGCTGTAGGCATAGCCGGGGCGGCCGCCGGGCGAGCGGGCGCGCGCGAGCAGGGTTTCCAGCGCCGTCTGCGCCAGCGGCAGTCCTTGCGGGTACCAGCCGAGCGCCGCGGCGTGCGCGTACACGTAGATCTGCCGCGCCTGCACCATCGTCCGCCGCGGCGCGGCGGCGTCAGGCGTGCCGTCGGGGAAGAGGCGCTCGTGGAAGCCGCCGTAGGCGCGATCGAAGCCCGCCGTCGCCCATAGCGGCAGAGCGTGCACCATCGTCCACTGCCGGAACGAATGCAGCGATGCGCGCGGCGCTGTGGCGGGCGGGGAAGGAGCGGACGGCATGGCCCTGGCGCATGAGGCCGGACCCGGCGCCCGGCGGCTTTGCGACTTATCGGCAGGGGTAGGGAAGATCAAGTATCCCTGGCTTACCTTCTGAACGCGTGGCTCGGATTGCCCGCCACTTCATTCCCGATATGGAGCGATCGAACGCCTGTCCGACGCCGCTGGTGAAGAGGCCAAATCGTTGCCGCCCGTGCGTCGCTCGTCCCATCGTCCGTCCGAGGATACAATTAGAGTGTTGCCCGGTGGCGAGAGGACCCAGGTTCACCGCCGAAAGCGCGATGGAACAGGCATTTGGGGAGCAGGATCCGATTCAATCTCACGGCTCTCTAGAGCGGGATGAGGAAAAGTGTGGGCGGTTTTCCGCCCGCATCCCGCTCTAAGTGATGAGAATCGATCACGTTCATGATTTTGGATCGATTCGATCCGAAATCATCTTGATCTAGCCGCGCACGTCGCCGGCATTTTCCCGATACCACCGGTAGGTTTTCTGTAGTGCGGCCTCGAACGGGGTTCGCGCGGTCCAGCCCATCGCGGTGAGGCGGGAGACGTCCATCAGCTTACGCGGCGTGCCGTCCGGCTTCGAAGCGTCATAGACGATGCGGCCATGAAAGCCGGTGACGCGGGCGACAGCCTCGGCAAGCTCGGCAATGGTGAGGTCCTCGCCGCTGCCGACATTGATGTGCGACAGCATCGGCTGCGTGTTGCGCTCGTAGATGTCCTTCGACAGGTCCATGACGAACAGCGAGGCCTCGGCCATATCGTCGACATAGAGGAACTCGCGGCGCGGCCGGCCCGACCCCCACACCGTGACCTCCTCGGCGCCGGCGCGCGCCGCCTCATCGAAGCGGCGGATGAGAGCCGGCAGAACGTGGGAGTTCTCGGGATGAAAGTTATCGCCCGGGCCGAACAGGTTCGTCGGCATCACCGACCGGTAGTCGACGCCGTATTGCCGATTGTAGCTCTCGCACAGCTTGATGCCCGCGATCTTGGCGATGGCGTAAGGCTCGTTGGTGGATTCGAGCGTGCCGGTGAGCAGCGCGTCTTCCCGCATCGGCTGCGCGGCGTCGCGCGGATAGATGCAGGAGGAGCCGAGAAACAGCAGCCGCCGGACCCCTGCCGCGAAAGCCTGATGGATCACGTTGTTCTGGATCATCAGGTTCTCGTAGATGAACTCGGCCGGATAGGTGTTGTTGGCATGGATGCCGCCGACCTTCGCGGCGGCGAGGATCACGGCGGCCGGACGCTCCGCCTGCAGGAAATCCCGCACCGCGCGCTGATCGGTCAGATCCAGCTCCGCATGGCTGCGCGTGATCGGCTCGACGTCGCCGCGCGCGGCGAGCCGGCGCAGGATGGCCGAGCCCACCATCCCCTTGTGGCCGGCGACGAAGATCCGTTTGCTGGCAACCCCGACGGAGATCACCGCCTCCCCGACATTCCTTGCTTCTCACACATCCAAAGTATCTTGAACCTCTTTGCGGATGTCGAAGACGGTCTACCTTTCCATTTCTATAGAACTCCCGAGCGGCGCCTCATTTCGAGGGCCGGTCTCATTGAAATCCGCGCGCGGGCAAGCGAGCGCAATTCGTGATTAAGTGGCATTGCGCCGAACCTGTTGTTCTATCCATGCGTAGGTCTTTTCAAGGCCGGTTGTAAGCGTCTGTGACGGACGCCAACCGAGCTTCTCTTCTATCAGCCTGTTATCGGAATTCCGACCGCGGACGCCCGTAGGTCCCGGAATATGATTTTTATGCAGCTTTTTACCGGCAATGTCACAGACGATATCGACCAACTGGTTTATAGTAACCATCTCATCCGAACCAATATTAACCGGCCCCTCGAAGTTCGAGCGAGTCAGGCGAAGTGTTCCCTCCACGCATTCGTCGATATAGAGAAAAGAGCGAGTCTGAAGTCCGTCTCCCCATATCTCGATCTCGCCGTTGCTCGCGGCCAGGGCTACCTTGCGGCAGACGGCGGCAGGAGCCTTTTCCTTGCCGCCCTGCCAGGTGCCCTGCGGTCCGAAAATATTGTGGTAGCGGGCAACGCGGTTGGACATGCCGTGGTTGCGGTTATAAGCGAGGAAAAGCCGCTCGGAAAAAAGCTTCTCCCAGCCATACTCGCTGTCGGGCGCGGCCGGATAGGCAGAGCTTTCCGCACAATTAGGATTGTCGGGATCTTCTTGGTTGTAGGCCGGATACATGCAGGCGGATGACGAATAGAAGATCCGCCGAATATTTCTCTTGTGGCAGATATCGGCAATATTCAGATTGATGGTTGCCGAGTTGTGCATGATGTCGGCATCATGCTCGCCGGTGAAGATATAGCCTGCGCCCCCCATATCTGCGGCGAGCTGGTATACTTCATCAAAGCGACGGTCAACGATCCGCTCGCATACGTCTTGCTTGCGTAAATCGCCGATCACGAAGTCATCAGCATCGATATCTCTGAATTCCGGAAATTTAAGATCGACACCGCGGACCCAGAAGCCTTCTTGTTTTAACCGTTTGACGAGGTGGCCTCCAATAAATCCTCCAGCGCCACACACTAATGCGTATTTCATTTTTACCTCTGGTTTAAGAACCCAACCCCTATCTCGACCTGAGATTTTTTATTTTATAAAGATTGGTCCTTGGGTTGTTACAAGATAGATCGAAGTTAGAGGATAGGCGTCTATTCCCGCGCTCAATCCGTCAAAATTGGCTGGCGAATTGTCGTGCTGGAGTAGAATCTTAAGGTGCTCTGTTTTTCGCGTACCGCAGCATATTCTCAAAAGAACTGTCCAATTCTGCTTAAATTTCTGATTAAAAGAATGCCAAGCCCGCCTACTTTATTCTTTCTAAGAATTCTGTATGTCTCGGTATTTTTTCGAATGAGCTTTATAGGCGACTGTCCGCTTGCGCCGCCGGTTCGCATTTTCACAAGTACTTCAGGTATGTAGTGCGCCTGAAGCGACCGGTCTC
>JBDHSU010000072.1:0-21384 GCA_039808325.1 Variibacter sp.
GGGACCCGTCTGGCGCTTCTTTCCGCCGCCGCGACCGGCGTCCAGGTCGGCACCGCGATCACCGCGACCCGGTTCGTTGCGCATGACATTTCTCCCGTCTCGCTCGCGTTCTTGCGATACGCCATCGGCGTCGCCTGCCTTGCGCCCTTCCTTGTTTCCACCCCGATCCGATTGGCGCGGCGCGATATCGCCCCGATCGCCCTGCTCGGCATCGGCCAATTCGGCATCCTGATCGCGCTGCTGAATGAAGGGCTGCAATCGGTGTCCGCCGGCCGCGGCGCGCTGATCTTTGCAAGCTTCCCCTTGCTGACCCTCGCTTTCGCGGCGCTTATCGGCCATGAACGCATCAGCCTCGCAAAGCTCGGCGGCATTGCACTGACGCTCGTCGGAGTAGCGCTCGCGGTCGGCGACACATCGACGAGCAGGAACACCCTCACGGGCGAACTGCTCATTGTCGCCGCCGCCGCGACAGGCGCGATTTGCAGCGTGCTGTATCGCCCGTATCTGCGCCGTTATCCGGCGCTGCCTGTCAGCGCGTTCGCAATGGCCGCGGCCGCCGTGGCGCTTTTTGTGCCGGCGCTTCTGACCGACCTCACCACCGCAACCGTGCATTTGAGCGCAGGCGCCTTGGCCGCGATCCTGTTCATCGGCGTTTCGTCAGGTTCGTTCTATGTGCTGTGGCTATGGGCGCTGAAAACGATCGCGGCGACGCGGGTTACAATATTCCTCGCGCTTTCGCCGATTACCGCGATGCTGCTCGGCCATGCCTTTCTCGGCGAGCCGCTGACCTTCGCTCTTCTTCTGAGCATTGCGTTCGTGGGCGCCGGACTGTGGGTTGCGAACCGCGCTGAGTAACGCGGCATGCCGCGCATCCGACACTTTAAAACATCACGCGGCCGGCGGCTTTTTCTCCTCGACGATCTTCTCCAGCAGATCATGAACGGCGTCGGCGGCCGCCGTCGACGGCGGCGCCGAGCGGCTCAGCCAGAAATTCAAGCCGAGCGAGAAATCGTCGATGCGGCTCGCCCGCGCGACGCCGGCGTGAAGCTCTTCCTGCCAAGACGACAGCGGATGGATCGTCGCGCCGATGCCTGCAATGACGGCCAAGCGCATCATCGACACGGAATCGATCTCGGCCGCCACGTTGGGCGTGATCTCGGCCTGGCGGAAGGCCGCGTCAATCAGGGCGCGCAACGTCTGGCGGGGGCTGGGCAGCAGGACCCGCAACGCGCCGAGATCGGCGAGACGAACGGACGGCGCGAGCCCGAAACTGGACGGGCTCATCAGGTACAATTCCTCCCTGTACATCGGCACCGAGCGCACGCCGGCACGCACTTCGTTGCGCAGCAGCGTCGCGATGTCGAGCTGGCCGTTGATGACGCGCTCGGTAAGCTCCCCCGTCATGCCCTCAAGGAGCACGAGGCGGATTTGCGGATGAAGTTCGCGCACCGCCTGCATCAGCGCCACGCCGAAAAGCATGGCCGTGCCCGCCGTGAACCCCACGGACACCGTGCCGGATAGCTGTCCCGACTCGGCCGTCACGGCGCTCCGCGCCAGCGCCACCTGGCGCAGAATGATCCGCGCCTCGCGCAGCATCGCCTCGCCGGCCGCGGTCGGCTGCACGCCCGTCCGCGTGCGATCGAGGAGACGGATCTTGAACTCTGCCTCGAGGATGGCGAGCTGCTGACTGAGCGCCGCCTGGCTAAGGCCGAGCCGCGAGGCCGCGCGCGTGACGCTGCCGGCCTTGCAAATGGCTACGAAATATTCCAGCCGCCGCGTCTCCATGCCGGAAATTCCATCCCGAAAGGCCCGAAAGAGGCTCACAAGAAACTCGCAGCTTGTACCAAATTACTAAATTGGATCAAAAGCCAAATTTTTTACTTATGACTCCATTGGTACTCCGTGTTTCCGCAGCCCCCGCCGGTCTTCGTAACGTGCCGGCGTTGCTGGGGTCGCATGACGATCGTCACGCCTTGGCTTGTCAAAATAGCCGGGGGAAGCGCGTGTCGCCTTTTGAAGGTTCAGCCGTCGCCTATGATTTTCACAGGACCCGCAATGTCGGGATCGCAATGCGCGACGGCACGGTCTTGTCGACCGACGTCTATCTGCCGGCGCTGAAGGGCAAGCCCGTCGAAGGCGCCTGGCCGGTCGTTCTTGAACGCACGCCATACGACAAGTCGCGTCGCGTTTCGCACTCGCAGACGGGGCGATATTTCGCGCGCCGCGGTTACGCCGTCGTCCTGCAGGACGTGCGCGGCCGCTGGTCCTCGGAAGGCGACTTCGAGTTCCTCCGCAACGAGGCCGACGACGGCTACGACACGCTCGCGTGGATCGGCGAGCAGGACTGGTGCAACGGCAAGATCGGGACCGTCGGCTACTCCTATACGGCGGCGGATCAGCAATCCCTCGCGATCAAGAAGCCGCCGCATCTCGTGACGCAGCAACTGTTCGACGGCGGCTACAACTACTTCAACCAGACCTTCCGGCATGCCGGCGCCTGCGAGTACGCGATCTTCTTCCAGTACGTGCTGCAGATGGCGCGGCAGAGCAAGGAAGCGGCCGCCGATCCCGAAATTCGCGATGCGCTCGATCGCATGTGGGCGAACCTCGGCAAATGGATCCGGCGCCTCCCGCTGCGGCGTGGGGAATCGCCGTTGCGGCTGGTTCCGAAATACGAGAACTGGTTCTTCGATATGCTGACGCGGTCCAGCTACGACGAGTATTGGAAGGACCCGAGCATGAATCTGGAGGAGTCGATCGACTCCTATCCGGATATCCCGGTCTATCTCGAGACCTCCTGGTACGGCCACCACATCACCGCGACCTTGACGAAATACGCGGAAATGCGCCGCCGTCATCGGACTCCGAAGAAGCTCCTGATCGGCACCTGGACGCACGGCATGGAAATGTTCGTGCAATCCTGGGCCGGCGAAGTGGACTTCGGCCCCGAGGCCGCGCTGGAGAACGTCAACGACATACGCCTGCGCTGGTGCGACCAGTACTTGAAAGGGCTGAAGACGGGGCTCGACGACGAGCCGCCGGTTCGCATTTTCGTCATGGGCGGAGGCACCGGGCGTCGCAACCTGCAGGGACGGCTCGACCATGGCGGGCGCTGGCGCGACGAGCAGGATTGGCCCCCGCCCGGCATGAAGCCGACGCCGTACTATTTGCACGGCGACGGGAGCCTTTCGACAAAGGCGCCCAAGAAAGCCGCGGCCCCGAGCGAATTCACGTTCAACCCCGCGGATCCGGTCCCGACCATCGGCGGGAACTTTCCCGAAAAGGCGATCCCAGGCTTTCTCGACGGAGGCGGGTTCGATCAGCGCGGCCGGCCGGATCTCGTCCTCTGCCCGGACACGCTCCCCCTGTCCGCGCGGCGCGACGTGCTGACGTTTCGAACGAAGCCGCTGGAAGAGGATGTGGAACTGACCGGCCCGCTCGTCGTGCGTCTGTGGGTGAGTTCCACGGCGGTCGATACCGACTTCACCGCCAAGCTGCTCGACGAGTACCCGCCCAATCCGGATTATCCGGAAGGGTTTGCGCTCAACATCGCCGATTCGATCGTGCGCATGCGCTACCGGGATTCACGCGAGAAGGCCGAACTCATGAAACCGGGCGCGGTCTATGAGATCAGCATCGAGCCGCAGGCGACGAGCAACCTGTTCGCGAGCGGTCATTGCATTCGCCTCGATATCTCCAGCAGCAATTTTCCGCACTACGACATCAATTCGAATACGGGTGAGCCGTCCGGTCTCGAGCGCCGCACCGTGGTGGCGCATCAGACGGTATTCCACGACGCCGAGCGGCCCTCGCAAATCGTTCTCCCGGTCGTCCCGGTGAGGCGGCGATAATGCCAGCCTTGCTGCAATGCCGAAGCCGCGCGTCCCCTGGCCCCCGAGCGCGATCAACGCGCTGGATGCGAAGCGGCGCCCATGAACGGCGACAAGGCACGCCTAAGATCGTACGCTCGCGCCCATGAAGCTTTCGCTGCTTCACCGCTTGCTCAGTTGGGCCGTCACGCTTCTGGCGGTCACGGCGATCGTATTCCTTGTGCTTGAGATCTTACCGGGCGATCCCGCCCTGGTGCTGCTCGGGCCGGATGCGCAGCCGGATACGCTCGCGGCCCTGCGGCTACAGCTCGGCCTCGATCAGCCGGCTTACGTTCGCTACGGCGCCTGGCTCGCCGGCATGCTGCATGGCGATCTCGGCACGAGCTATACCTACGGTATCCCGGTCACCGAGCTGATCGGCTCGCGCCTGAAGGTGACGATCCCGCTGGCGCTTTTGGCGATGGCCCTCGCCGTCGGGCTCGCCTTGGCGCTCGGCATCTTCGCCGCGTCGCGCCACAACCGGCCCGGCGACTACGGCGTGATGGCGGTGACGCAGATCGGCGTCGCGATCCCGAGCTTCTGGCTGGGAATGCTCCTGATCCTCTTCTTTTCCCTGACGCTGCGATGGTTTTCCGCCGGCGGCTTTCCGGGCTGGGAAGCGGGCTTCCTGCCGGCGATGCGCGCGCTGTTGCTCCCGGCATTGGCGCTCGCCGTGGCGCAGGCCGCCGTCCTGGCGCGCGTCGTGCGCGCGGCGCTGCTCGACGTATTGGGCGAGGATTTCGTGCGGACCGCGCGCGCCAAGGGGCTTACGCGCGCGCAAGCGTTGCGGCGGCACGCCCTGCGCAACGCGCTCATTCCCGTCGTCACCGTGATCGGCCTGCAATTCGCGCATCTTCTTGCCGGTACGATCGTCATCGAGAACGTCTTTTCCCTGCCCGGTCTCGGTCGTCTGATCTTCCAGTCGATCAACCAGCGCGACCTGATGGTCATCAAGAACGTCGTGGTCTTTCTTGCCGCGATCGTCATCACGGTGAACTTCATCGTCGATCTTTTCTATCTCGCGATCGACCCACGCCTGCGGCACGCGTCATGACGACAATCGCCGAACCGCCCGCCGAGGTCGTCCGCCGCATCCGGCTTTTCCGCTATCCGGGCCTCACGGTCGGCGGCGTGATCGTGACGACGGTCATCGGCGCAACCCTGCTCTCGCTCGTGTGGACGCCCTATTCGCCGCTCGCGATGAACATGCGTCAGCGGTTTCGCGGCCCTTCCCTCGAGCACGTCTTCGGCACGGATCAGTTCGGCCGCGACGTACTCTCGCTCCTCATGGCCGGCGCACAAAATTCGCTCACCGTCGGCATCGTCGCCGTTGCGATCGGGCTCGTGGTCGGCACGGCCCTTGGGCTCTTCGCCGCGGCCCGGCGGGGATGGGTCGACGAGGCGGTCATGCGCGTCTGCGATTTCCTGTTCGCCTTCCCCGCCGTCTTGTCCGCCGTCATGCTGGCCGCCGCGCTCGGGCCCGGCACCGGTAATGCAATGCTGGCGATCGGCCTCTACAACATTCCGATCTTTGCCCGGATCGCGCGCGGCGCGGCGAAAGGCGTGTGGGTGCGCGAGTTCATTTACGCCGCCCGTACCGCCGGAAAAGGCGCGATCCGCATCTCGCTCGAGCACGTCCTGCCGAACATCCTCAATATCATCGTCGTGCAGGCGACGATCTCGTTCGCCACCGCCATCCTGGCCGAGGCGGCGCTGAGCTATCTCGGCCTCGGCACGCAGCCGCCGGCCCCGAGTTGGGGGCGCATGCTGCATGAATCGCAGGTGTTTCTGTCGCGCGCGCCGTATCTGTCGATTTTCCCGGGGCTGGTCATCGTCCTGACGGTGCTCGGGCTCAACCTGCTCGGCGACGGCATGCGCGATGCGCTCGATCCGCGCCATGCGCAAGGGCGCTGACATGGCCCTGCTCGACGTGCAGAACCTGTTCATCCGCATCGGCCGGCCCGGAAGCACGATCGACGTCGTGCGCGGCATTTCCTTCAGCGTCGGAAGCGGCGAGATCGTCGGCATCCTCGGCGAATCCGGCTGCGGCAAGTCGCTGACGGCATTTTCCGTCCTCGGGCTGCTGCCGCAAGGCTTGAACGCGGCGGGCGAGATCAAGTTCGACGGGCGCGATCTGCTGAGCCTCGACGAACGGGATTTATGCACCTTGCGCGGCAATCGGATCGGCATGATTTTCCAGGAACCGGCAACGGCGCTGAATCCGGTGCAAACGGTCGGCGACCAAATCGCCGAGCCGCTGCGGCTGCATGCCGGCATGGGAAAGCGCGAGGCGCGCGCCGAGGCGCTGCGGTTGCTTGAGCGCATCCGCCTGCCGAATCCGCGCGGCGCCCTCGACGTCTATCCGCACCAAATGTCCGGCGGCCAACGCCAGCGCGTCGTCATCGCCATGGCCCTCGCCTGCCGCCCGAGCCTCCTGATCGCGGACGAACCGACGACGGCGCTCGACACGACCGTGCAGCGCCAGATTCTCGATCTGTTGCTCGACCTCGTCGACGAAACGAAGAGCGGCCTTCTGTTGATCACACACGACATCGGCGTGATGGCGGAGATGACGGAGCGCGTGCTCGTCATGTACGGCGGCGTGATCGTCGAGTCGGGGCCGACGGAGAAAATTATCACCGACCCGGCGCATCCCTACACGCGTGCGCTGCTGCGCGCGGTGCCGCAGCGCGCCCTCGGCTCCGACACGTGGCTGGAGTCGATTCCGGGAACGGTCCCGGCGCCGTCGGAGCGGCTGCAAGGGTGCCTGTTTCGTACCCGCTGCTCTCTCGCCGGCCCTGAATGCGAAATCCAGCCCGCTTTGCTTCCGCGCGGACCCGACCGTGTCGCTGCCTGCTGGCGCCTGCCGCAGATCGAAGCGAGCGCGCCGGCATGACCGACGCTCCCGTGCTCGAACTCGACGACCTGGTCCTCGACTATCCGCTGAAGCGCGAAAGCCTGTTCGCCGCACCACGATCGTTGCGCGCGGTCGATGGCGTTTCGTTTGCGATCCCGCGTGGCCGCGCCCTCGGGCTTGTCGGGGAGTCCGGTTGCGGCAAGACATCGGTCGCCAAAACCGTCATGGGTCTCGAGCAGCCGACGGCCGGCCACATTCGGATCCTCGGACGCGACATCGCCGCCATGCCGCGGGGCGAGTTGCTCGGCTTTCGCCGGCATTTCCAGATGGTGTTTCAGGACCCCTACGGTTCGCTCGACCCTCGCCACACGATCGGCCGCATCGTCGCCGAACCGATGCGCACATCGATGGCCAAGGCACGCAAGCCCGTCGGGGACGCGTTGGAGGCCGTCGGCCTGTCGGCCGGCGACGCGAAAAAATATCCGCATCAGTTCTCCGGCGGCCAGCGGCAGCGGATCGCCATCGCCCGCGCTCTGGTGACGCGCCCGGAGCTTGTCGTCGCCGACGAGCCTGTCTCGGCGCTCGACCTTTCGGTGCAGGCGCAAGTGCTCAACCTTTTGCGCGAATTGCGGGAAACGCTGGGGCTGACCTATCTTTTCATCAGCCACGATCTCGCTGTGGTCGAATATGTCTGCGAGGATATCGTCGTCATGTTCGCCGGCCGCATCGTCGAGCGCGGCGCCACGCGGACCGTGCTTAGCGCGCCGGCACACCCCTACACCGTCGCGCTGCGCGAGGCGATGCCGCGCATCGATCGCGCCGGCGGCCGGCGGCGGCGCGCCTCCCGCACGGACGACAAATCCGACGCGACGGCCGACCGCGCGGTCGGCTGTCCCTACAGGCCGCGTTGCGCCCGCGCTATCGAGCGCTGCGCCACCGAGACACCGAAGCTGCGGCCACTGGCGAACAACCAGGAGGTCGCCTGCCATGTCGTTTGAAGCACGTTGCTTTGCTTGAGGAGGGAATGAATGAAATCGAAAGCTTTGATGGGCGCGCTCTTCGCGCTTGGGCTGGCCTGCGGCGCGGCGCCCGCGCAAGCCGCGAAGGATCAGGTGATCATGGCGCTGGCGATCGAGCCGCCGGGCCTCGACCCAACGATGCAGGCATCCACCGCCGTGAGCGAGGTCACGTGGATGAACATTTACGAGGGGCTCACGCGCTTCGACGAACAGGGCAAGATCCAGCCGGCGCTGGCGGAAAGCTGGACGCAGGAAGGCAACAAGGTCTTCACGTTCAAATTGCGCAAGGGCGTGAAGTTTCATGACGGCAGCGACCTCACCGCTGCCGACGTGAAGTTCACCTTCGAGCGCAACGTGTCGGCCAAGAGCACCAACAAGCGCAAGCGCGTGTTCGCCAACATGGTCTCGATCGAGACGCCGGATCCGCTCACGGTGAAGATCACGCTAAAAACGCCGTCGGCGCTGCTGCCGTTCTTCCTTGCCGAGGCCACGGCCGCCGTCCTTTCGCCGAAGACCGCCGAGAAGGACGGAACCAACCCGGTCGGCACCGGCCCGTACAAGTTCGTGTCGTGGACGCGCGGCGATTCACTCAAGCTCGAGCGTTTCGCCGACTATACCGGACCGATAAAGCCGACGATCCAGCGCGCGACCATCCGCTTCATCAACGACGAGAATGCACAGATCGCCGCGCTCCAGGCCGGCGACGTCGACTACGTTCCCGTCGTCGGCGCGGTCGAAAGCGTCGACGGCTTCAAGGGCGACGATCGCTTCCAGATCCTCGCCGGAATGACCCAGGGCGTCATGTTCCTCGGGCTCAACAACAAGCAGGCGCCGTTCACCGACCTGAAAATCCGGCAGGCGCTCTACCACGCGCTCGACCGGCAGGCCGTCAACCTCGGGACGCACAACGGCTACGGAAAGCCGATGGGCGCACAGATGACGCCGCTCAATCCGTATTGGATCGACACCTCCAATATCTACAAGCACGATATGGCGGCGGCGAAGAAGCTGCTGGCGGAGGCGGGCAAGCCTGGTGGCTTCGAGGCGAACCTGAAAATTCTTCCGATTCCCTCGACACGCCGCGCGGCCGAAATCATCGCTTCGCAGCTCGCCGAGGTCGGGGTGAAGGTTCGCATCGAGGTGCTGGAGACCGCGCAGTGGCTCGAAGTCGTCTTCCGCAACAAGAACTACGATATGACCATTCTCTCGCAGCAAGAGCCCTGGAGCATTCTCAACTACACGGAGCCGAAATACCTCTATCAGTATGACAGCCCCGAGTTCCGCAAACTCATCGAGGAGGCGGAGGCAAGCACGACGGAAGCGGGCCTGAAAGAAAAGCTCGCGGCCGCGCAGGAGCGTTTGGCGAAGGACGCGCCCTCGCTCTGGCTCTACGACTTCCCCAAGATCGGTGTCGCCAACAAGAATCTGAGCGGTCTTTGGAAGAACTCGCCCGCGCCGGCCTACCCGCTTGCGGCGATGCACTGGACCGGCCAATAGGCCGCCCGTGAGGAAGGCACTCCATTCGGAATGCCTTCCTCACAAACCTGACGATGGTCGCGCCGCGTTATCCTCGGCGCGGCCGTCCCCTGACGTGGCCACCGAAAGCTTGAGATCGATCAACCCGCGCTTGCGGAACCGTCGATCGCCGCGCCGGTCTTGAGCAAGCCGTCGATCTCGGCCGCGGCAAATCCATACTCCGACAGAACCTCGACCGTGTTCTCGCCGATGCGCGGCGCGTGCCGGCGGATGTCCGGCTGGCTTTCGCTCCAGGTCTCCGGAATGCCCATCATACGAATCCGCCCCTCCGAGGGGTGATCGAAAAGCCGGAAGAAATCGACGGCCTTCATATGCGGGTCGTCGAGGAGGCCAGCCGGCGTGTTGAGCGGCGTCGAGGGAATATCCGCTTCGTGCAGGAGCTTCGCCCATTCCGCCGTCGTCTTCGACGCGAAGGTCTTGGTGAGGAATTCATAGATCAGCCCGATGTTCTTCGTTCGCGAGTTCATCGAGTCGAAGCGCGGATCGTCCGCCATCTCGGGATGGCCTGCGAGCGCGAAGAAGCGCCGCCATTGCTTGTCGTTATAGACGAGCACGCCGATATAGCCGTCCTGCGTGCGATACGGCCGCCGGCGCGCGTCGATCATGCGCGCATAGCCCGCGCCGCCCAATGGCGGCTCGAAGGTGAGGCCGTAGAGATGGTCGCCCATGACGAACTGCGTCATGGTCTCGAACATCGGCACCTCGATCGCCTGCCCCTTTCCGGTACGCTCGCGGTAATAGAGCGCCATGCCGATGGAGCTTGCGGCCGCCATTCCCACCGCGCGGTCGATGAGCGCGCATGCGACGAACGTCGGCTCGTCGACGCCGCGCGCCTGCAGCACCGGCAGGCCGATGGCCGCTTGAATAAGGTCGTCGTAGGCCGGCCGGTCCGCATAAGGGCCGCGCTGACCGAACCCGAAGGCGTTGCAATAGATGAGGCGCGGATTGAGCGCCGACGCCTGCGCGTAGGAGGCGCCGAGCCGCTCCATCGCCTTGGGGCGGAAGGTGCAGAGCATGACGTCGGCTTGCTTGACCAGGCGTTGCAGCGCGGCACGCGCATCGTCCTTCTTCAAGTCCAGCGCGAGGCTGCGCTTGTTGCGATTGAGATGCAGAAAATACGGGCCCATGCCCTTGTTGCGCGAAGGTCCGATGCCCCGCAGCGTGTCGCCTTCCGGCGGCTCGATCTTGCAGATATCCGCGCCCATGTCGCCGAGGATTTGCGCCGCATACGGCCCCAGGACGTTCATCGTCATGTCGATGACGCGGATGCCGGTCAAAGGGCCGCTCACGATACTCTCCTTGCTTCGTTCGAGGTCGGCGCGCCGAGGACGCCCGCGCTCCGCAATTCCGCGATCTCTTCGCCGGTGAAGTCGAAATCGGCGAGGATAGCTGAAGCGTCCGCGCCCGCCGGCGGGGCGACGCGATGCAGCGCCGCGCCGCGCCGGCCGTTCGCCCAGACGGGGAACGGAATATGCCGCTCGCCGTCCCGCTCCATGACCATTTCGCGCGCCTTCACCTGCGGGCTTTCCGCCGTCTGCGCCGGGGTCAGGACGCGTTGCGCTGGCACGTCGTGCCGATTGAAACGCTCCATCCAGTTGTCCAACGTGCGCGTCCGCAGCACCTCGCGCATGCGGCGCGAAAGCGCGTCGCCGTGTTGACGGCGCTGCGGCTCCGTCGCGTAGATCGCATCCGCGAGATCGGGCGCGAGGTCGCGCGTCGCGGCGACGAAATTCGTCCAGAATTTCTCCTCGACGATGCCGAGCGCGACGGCGCCGTCCGCCACATCGAAGAGATCGTTGGTCGGCCACAGATGCTCGCGCGACACGTGGTCGAGCTCGAAACCGTGTCGGGCGGCGGTGAACGACATCGCCGCTTCCGCCAGGCTGAGATCGAGATAGACGCCCTTTCCGGTCCGCTCCCGCTCGTGCATCGCGGAGAGGATGGCGATGACCGCATAGGCACCGGCCGCAAGATCCGCGACCGGCAGTCCCGAACGCCGCGGCGGCTCCAGCCAGTGGCCGCAGAGCACCATCGCGCCAGCAGCGGAAAGATAATTGAGGTCATGCCCGGGGACGAGACGTTCCGGTCCGTTCTGTCCGTAGCCCGAGAGCGAGCAGTAGATCAGCCGCGGATTGATCTTCGACAGCGATTCGAAATCGATCCCGATCCGCTCCGTCACGCCGGGCCGAAACCCCTCGATCGCGACATCGACACCACGCGTCAGGCGCTCGACGACGCGCATCGCCTCCGGCCGCTTGAGGTCGAGAACAATGCTGCGCTTGTTTCGGTTCGCCATCCTGAACAGCGGGAAGCGGAATTCGCGCGCCGCGTCGCCGCCCGGCGGCTCCACCTTGATCACGTCGGCGCCGAGATCGCCGAGCGCCACGGTCGCGAACGGCCCCGGCAGCAGCAGCGAAAAGTCGAGAACCTTGACGCCCCGCAGCGGCTGCCAGCCTTCAGCGCGGTCCGGTCGTTTCGCGTTTTCGATCATGGCGCTCAGTACGATCTCGGCAGGCCAAGCACGCGCTCGGCGATGAAATTGAGGATCATATGCGGGCTGATCGGCGCGATGCGCGGAATGAGGCTTTCGCGCAGATAGCGCTCCACCACGAACTCCTTCGAGTAGCCCATGCCGCCGTGCGTCAGGATCGCCTGTTCGCACGTCTCGAACGCGGCTTCCGCCGCGAGATATTTCGCGGCGTTCGCTTCGGCGCCGCATTCCTCGCCGCGGTCGTAGAGCGAGGCCGCCTTGAACACCATCAGGTTCGCCGCCTCGAGTTCCGCCCAGCATTTCGCCAAGGGATGCTGGATGCCTTGGTTCTGTCCGATCGGCCGCCCGAACACGACACGCTCGCGCGCATATTGCGAGGCACGGCGCAGCGCCGCGCGCCCGATGCCGATCGCTTCCGCCGCGATGAGGATACGCTCCGGATTCATGCCGTGCAGGATGGAGCGGAAGCCGTCGCCTTCCGGGCCGATGCGGTCCGCCTCCGGAATTTCCATCCTGTCGAAGAACACCATGTTCGAGTCGACGGCATGGCGGCCCATCTTGTCGATCTCGCGCACCTCGACACGGCTGCGGTCGAAATCGGTATAGAACAGCGTCAGGCCGTCGGTCTTGCGCTTCACTCGATCGAGCGGCGTGGTTCGCGCAAGCAGCAGGATCTTGTTGGCGACCTGCGCGGTCGAGATCCAGATCTTCTCGCCGCTGACCACGTAGCGGTCGTGCTGCTTGTCGGCGCGCGTCTTGATCTGCGTCGTGTTGAGGCCGACGTTCGGTTCCGTCACCGCGAAGCACGCCTTGTCCTCGCCGCTGATGAGGGGCGGCAGCATGCGGCGCTGCTGCTCCTCGGAGCCGAAGACGACGACCGGATTGAGTCCGAAAATGTTCATGTGAATGGCGGAGGCGCCGCTCATCGCCGCGCCGGACTCGGCGACCGCCTGCATCATGATCGCGGCTTCGGTGATGCCGAGCCCCGCGCCGCCGAACGCTTCCGGCATGGCGATGCCGAGCCATCCTCCCTTGGCGACGGCGGCATGGAATTCATGCGGGAAACCGCCCTCGCGATCCTTGCGCAGCCAATAGTCGTCGCCGAAATCCGCGCAAAGTTGCAGGATCGCCTCGCGCAGTTGCTGCTGATCCGCTGTCAGTGAAAAGTCCACGCTCGCCTCGATTACCCGACGTAACTCTCGATGACGCGCGGATCGCGCGCGATCTCCTCCGCCGGACCGTCGAGAACCAGATGTCCGGCCGACATGACGTAGGCGTGCTGCGCATGGCGCAGCGCCTCGTGCGCGTTCTGCTCGACTTGCAGGATGGCGATGCCGGCGGCGTGCAGCGCCTTGAGATGCTCGAACACCTGCATCACCAGGATCGGCATCAGGCCCCAGGAGATTTCGTCGACCAGCAGAAGCCTCGGCTGCGTCATCAGTGCGCGCGCCAGCGCCAGCATCTGCTGCTCGCCGCCGGACAAGGTCGCCGCGAGCTGGCCGCGCCGCTCGCCGAGACGAGGAAAAAGATCGAACGCCGTCTCGAGCCCGCGGCGCAAGCCAGCGGCATCGCAGGTGTAGCCGCCGATGCGCAGATTCTCTTCCACCGTCATCTGCGGAAAAATCTGGCGACCCTCCGGCACATAGCCGAACCCGTGGCGCTGGCGCTGCCACGGCGGCAGCGTCGAGATATCGTCGCCGTTGAGGACGACGCGGCCGCGATGCTTCACAAGGCCGACGACGGCGCGCAACAGCGACGTCTTTCCCGCCCCGTTCGCGCCGATCAGCACGATCCATCGCCCGGCGCCAACCTCCAGGCTGACGCCGCCGACGGCGATCGCCTGGCCGTAGCGGACTTCGATGCCGTCGAGTGTCAGCATGACCTACACCGCCGCTTCGCCGAGATACGCACGGATAACCTCCGGGTCGCGGCGAACCTGATCGGGCGTGCCGACCGCGATCACGGCGCCGGCATCGAGCACCACGGCACGGTCGCAGAGCGCCAGGGACTGGCGCACATTGTGGTCGACCATCACGATGCTGGTGCGCGCTTTCAGCTTTTGAATAAGCGAAAGGAGGTCCGCGGCCTCCCCCGTCGTCAAGCCGGCGAGCGGCTCGTCGAGCAGCAGGAGACATGGCTCGAGCGCCAGCGCGCGCGCCACCTCGAGCCGCTTCAGCATTCCGAGCGTGAGTTGGCCGGCGAGGTCTCCCGCGCGCCGATCGAGTCCGACGCTGGCGAGGATCGTCATGGCGTCGTCCACAGTGTTGTGATGCGCGGCGGCCGCGCTCGGCACCGAGGCGAGGACATTGTCCAACACCGTCAGCGAGCGGAACGGCCGCACCACCTGAAACGTGCGCGCGATGCCCAGCCGCGCGCGGCGAACGGCCGGATAGCGCGTGATATCGACGCCGTTGAGCCTGACGCGTCCCGCATCCGGCGCCGCCGCGCCGGCGATGAGGTTGAACAGCGTCGTCTTGCCCGCCCCGTTCGGCCCGAACAGGCCGAGCAGCGCCCCCTTCTCCACGGTCAGATCGACGCCGCGCACGGCATGCACGCCGCCAAACCGCTTCTGTACCCCTTCGACCTCGAGCAGCGCCATGGCTCAGGCTCCCGGGCCGTTGGCGGGGACGGCGCGCGCCGGCAACTTTCCGCGCGCCATGAGCCGCGCGAGCACGGGAACGATTCCATCGCGCATGAACAGGATCACCGCGAGCAGCAGCAAGCCGACGATCGTCAGATGCAGCCCCGGCGCGATGACCTGCAGCGCCTCGCGAATCAGCACATAGAGAAGCGCGCCGGCGACGGGGCCCATCGCGGTGCCCGCGCCTCCGATCAGCGGCACGGCCAGCGCGATGATCGAAATGTCGACCGCGAACACGACGTTGGGAAACAGCGACGACGCGAACAGCCCATGCACGGCGCCGGTGAACCCGGCGATGCCGGCGCTCACCGCGAAGAGGACAAGTTTCAGCCGCGTGGCGTTGATGCCGATCGCCGTCGCGGCCGTCTCGTCGTCCTTGATGGCGAGCACGCGCACACCCATCCGCGTGCGCTTGATCAACAGCAGGATGATCGTCGCGCCCGCGGCCGCCGCCATCATCAGCACATGCGGCAGCCAGATCGGAAGGATCTCCTGCAACACGATGCCGCCGGGCCCGCCCGCGAAACTCAATTTTCGCACCACGAGCAGCACCAGTTCCTGAAAGAACAAGGTCGCGAAGGTGAACGCGATGCCGCGCAGCCGCAGGCTCGTCACGCCGATGATCAGCGACGCGAGAACGCTCGCGATGATCGCCGAGATCAGCGCCAGCCACAGCGGCAGCTCGGCGTTCATGGCGATCACGACCGCGTAAGCGCCGATGCCGGCGAGCGCGCCGTGCGCAAAGGAGACGTAGCCGGTCAAGCCGGACATCAGATTCCAGGCCTGGCCCAAGGCAAGGAAGTAAGCCGTGTAATAGACCAGCGTGCGGACGTAAGAAGAGACGCCGAACCACGGAAGCGCGGCCGCGATCGCCGCAACCGCAATCGTCGCCGCCACGCCGAAAAGCGAACGCTCCGCCGCACCCTTAAGCATCGGCGCGCCCCAGCAGCCCTTGCGGCCGCACCAACAGCGCCGCGTAGATGAGAACGTAGGTCAAGATTTTTGCCCAGGAGTCGTCGAGCAGAAAACTCGCGAAGCTATGGATCAATCCGAGACCGATGGCGGCGATGATGGCTCCGCCGATGCTGCCCATGCCGCCGAGCACGACGACGACGAACGCATCGAGCACCCACTCGTGCCCGACATTCGGCGTGACCGTTCCGATCAGGCTCACCAGCGAGCCCGCCGCCGCCGCGAGGCCGACCGCGAGACTGAACGCCAACAGTTCGCTGCGCCGCACATCGATGCCGCACGTTGCCGCCGCATCGCGATTTTGCGCCAGCGCCCGCAGCGCGATGCCGATACGCGCCCGCTGCATCAGGAACATCGTCGCCGCCCCGAACGCGAGGCAAACGAGCAGCACCGTGAGGCTTCGCCAGCCGACGACCACGCCGCCGATATCGAGCGTTCCGCTCGGCCCTTGCGAATAGCTGCGGAAGTCGCCGCCGAAGGCTTGCGAGAACAGGCCGAGCGCGGCGATCGACAGCGCGTAGGTGACCATCAGCACGTCGAGCTCGGGACGGCCGGCGGTCGGCGCGATGATCACCGTCTGCACGAAGGCACCGACCGCCGCGCCGAGAACAAATGAGAGCGGGATGCCGAGAAGCGGCGAAAGCCCGAGATTGTTGACGAGCAGGTAGGTGGCGAACGCGCCGAGCGTGATGAATTCGCCATGCGCGAAGTTGACGACGCGCATGACGCCGAAGATCAAGGCCAGACCGAGCGCCACGAGGCCGAGCAGGCCACCGACGACGAGCCCGTTGGCGACGAGCTGAAGCAGCAGCGTCATCCGCGCCGCGCTCCGGCCCGCCCGCTTGCCATGCCGAACTTGCGCCGCGCCAAGGTCAGGTCCATTTCGGCTTCGGCCAGATGATGGGCTGCTTCGACGCTCCGCCGACGACATGCGAGACGCCGTCGTGCCACTGCGTGGCGAGGTAGTGATAGCCTTCCTGCTGCCCCTTGGCGTTCACCTTGAAATGACCGAGCACGGATTCGATGCTCTGCGTCGCGAGGAATTCGCGGATCGCCGCGCGGTCGGTCCCCTTCGCCTTGAGCGCTGCCTCGAACACCTGCCCGGCCGCGAACGCCGCCGCCGAATGATAGGAGGGAATGCGATTGAATTTGGCTTTATAGCTCTCGACGAACGCCTTATTCGCCGGCGTATCGACCGAGGCTTCCCAGGCCGAGCGGCCGAAGATGCCTTCGGCATTCTTGCCGAGCGCATCTTTCGTGACGCCATCGGCGGCCTGGATGAAGTGGTAGGCGACGGGGTTGTATCCGCGCTCGATCATCTGCCGCGTCAGCGCGATGCTCGGCTGATAATAGCCGCCCATCGACACGAGTTCGGTGCCCGCCGCGACGATCCGCTCGATGATGGAGCGAAAGTCCTGCGCGCCGGGGTTATAGCCGTAAGCCTCGACCGTCAGCCCCATCTCCTTGGCCTTGGCCAGCGCCCAGTCCTTCGCGGCGATGGAGAACGGCGCCTCCTCGTAAACGATCGCAAGCTTCTTGGCGTTGCCGCCCTTCTCTTTGACGGTATTGAGGAAGCCCTCGTGGTCGAAGTCCGACGACGGGAACCCCTGGAAGCTCCAGCGCAGCTTGCGCCGGTTCCAGATGCTCGAGTCCGACGCGATGGTGCCGATCATCGGCACCTGCGCGCGCTCGACGGCGGTGCCGATGGCGTCGGTGATCGGGCTGGAATACGGCCCGAGGATCACCGTCGCGCCGTCCCGGTCGATCAGACGTTCGGCAAGAACACGTCCGGTGTCGGGATTGCTCTCGTCGTCGTAAATTACGATTTGGACCTGGCGGCCGCCGATTCCGCCCTTGGCGTTCACCTGCTCGGACCAGAGCAGATAGCCTTCCTGGCAGTACTTCGCCGAATCCGAAAACCGGCCGGTCAACGACAGCGACGCCCCGAGCTTGATCGGATCGGCCGCCGACACCGGCGTTCGCAGTCCGTCCGTAAACGTCGCCGACACCGCCGCGGCGGTCAGCCCGAGCATTCCTCGTCTCGAGAGTTTGCGCATTCGTCCCTCCGTTTCCTCACCCGTTTCTCACCGTTACCGGTCAGACGCGTTCGAGCCTCTCCGAGGCCTCGCCCGCGACGGCCGCCAAATCCCTTCCCAGCGCCGCCAGCGTCGACGGCTTGAACTGTTCGGTCAAGCCTACGCCGACCATCACGTGACTGACGCGCGACGCCTTCATCATCGGCGCGCCGATGATGGTGACGCCGGAGATGTAATTGCCGGCGTCAACGGCATAGCCTTTCCGGCGCGCCTCTTCCACCTGTGCGCACCACGCACGGAAGGAGGGTGGCTTGTCCCACCGCAGCGTCGCGAAGCGCCGCTCAATCTCGCCCCAGTCGTGATTGCCGAACGCCGCGATGCAACGTCCGGTCACGCTGATGAGCGCCGGGAAGCGGCTGCCGACGTCGACATGGATATGCAGCGCCAGGCCCGCGCGCGACATCGCCACGACGGTTCCGTGATCGAGGCCGGTGACGCGCACCGCGTTCGTCGTCACGGCGTAGCGTTTCGACAGCCGATCAAGGCTCGGCTGCACGATCTGGCTGACGCTGTTGCGGCGCAACAAGCCCCGCGCGATCGACAGGATGCCGGCGTCCAACTGATAGCGTTTGGTGTCCGCGTCGAAGGCCGCGAGCTCCTGCGCGACCAACACGCGCAGGATGTGCAGACAGGTGCTGGGAACGAGCTCAAGTTCGCGCGCGATCGCGTTGACGCCGAGCGGCGTGTCGCTGCGCCCGAGCAAGCGCAGGATCGCAATCGCGCGCTCGACGGCGGGCACCTGACGCTCCCGCACGCCCGCCTTCGCCGCGCTCCCCGCAGCGGCGGCCTTCGTGACGCGCCCTCTCGACGACATGCGATCCAGCGTTTCAACCCGAACGATCTGCATTCTTGTCATTGTCTATAGACAATAGATACGCCTCATTGACAACAGCTTCGATCTATGACGGATTTCCGTCAAGAGGAAATCCACATCCGGAAGGACATCGTCACGGTGTTGTTGACCGATTTCACCGACCGCGAAGACGCTCTCCGACATTTCTCCTCGGCAAAGCTCTGGGAGCTGTTCGACGGCGGCAAGGATGGATTGAATATCGCGCACGAATGCATCGACCGCCACGTTTCGGAAGGCCGCGTCGCCGTGCGCATCGCCCATGCCGACGGATGCGACGAAGCCCTGACCTTCGAGGACCTGTCCGCTTCGTCGTCGCGCTTCGCGCACTGGCTGGCCGCGCGCGGCGTCGGTCCGGGCGAGCGCGTCGCGATCATGCTGGAGCCGTCGCGTGCGTTCTATGTCGCGCTCTTCGGCGCGATGAAGCGCGGCGCCATCGCCGTTCCCCTCTTCACGCTGTTCGGTCCGGACGGGTTGCGCCTGCGCGTCGACGATTGCACGCCGCGCCTTCTCGTCACCAACGACGAGAAGGCTGCGATCGCGACAGGGATCGAGGGTCTCGACGTCGTCGTCGCGAACGATGCGTTCTTTTCGGAGCTGGCGGCATTCGATGCGAAATATCGAACGGCGACGAAGCCCGACGACATGGCGATGTTCCAGTATACGTCGGGCACGACGCGCGAACTGCCGGCGGCGGTGAAGCACACGCACCGCGCCATCGTCGTGGTGATGATCGCGGCGTTGTACGGCACCGGCATCCGCCCCGGCGACCGCTATTTCTGCCCGTCCTCTCCCGCTTGGGGCCACGGCCTCTGGCACGGCACGCTCTCGCCGCTCGCGCTCGGCGTCACCACCGGCGCGATGGCTGGAAAATTCGATGCGGTTCGGCTGCTGAAGGCGCTGCAGGACTATCGCGTCACCAACCTGTCGGCCGCCGCGACGCATTACCGCATGATGAAAAGCTCGGGCGCGGCCGGCGATTTCCGCTATGCGATCGAGAAATTGTCCTACACCGGCGAGCCGATCGACACCGCCACGCTCGAATTCGTGGATGTGACCTTCGGCGGCGTTCCCGTTTGCAGCATGTACGGGACGACCGAGGTCGGCGTCATCCTCGTCAACTATCCGGGCGCGAAGGACTATCGGGTCAAGCCGGGCTCGCTCGGCAAGGCGGTGCCGGGCGCGCGTGTCGAGGTGCATGACGCGCAGGGCAATGTCGCCGCGCCCAACAGCATCGGCGAGATCAAGGTGTGGCGCCGCGACGCCTGGTTCCCGACCAAGGACCTCGGCTACGTCGACGAGGATGGCTATTTCTACCACGCCGGCCGCGCCGACGACGTGATCATCTCGGCCGGGTGGACGATGAGCGCGGTCGAGATCGAAGACGTGCTGCTCAAGCATCCCGACGTGCGTGAAGCGGCCGTGATCGGCGTCGGCGACAAGCTGCGCGGCCAGGTGGTGAAAGCCTTTATCGTCAGCCCGCGCACGGGCGACGAAACGTTCACCCGCGAGCTTCAGGACTTCACGCGCGGCCGCCTCAGCCAGCACGAATATCCGCGGCAGGTCGCCTTCGTCGCCGAGTTGCCGAAGACGCCCGCCGGCAAGGTCAATCGCAAGATCCTGCGCGAGCGCGAGCAAGCCGAGATTGCGTCGACTGTTTGACATCCAGAGATAGGTGAAACCATGAGCGCCCACGATTCCCGCTTGTTTCCGAAGATCACCGACCGCGGCCTCGATGAGCTGCGCGCGCGCATCGGCGTCCCGATCGAGGACACGCTGGAGCCGTGGTGTCACGAGGCGACGCGCGACAATATCCGCCATTACGCGCACGGGATCGGCGACGACAATCCGCTGTGGTGCGACCCGGACTACGCCGCGAGGACGAAGTTCGGCGGCATCATCGCGCTGCCGAGCTTCCTGTTCGCGACGAGCCGCATCATCTCCGGCTATGTCGGGGGTCTGCCGGGCGTGCACGCGATGTGGGCGGGCGCCGACTGGCGCTGGCACAAGACCGTGCATCGCAACGACGAAATCACGACGACCGCCTCGCTCAAGGATCTGATCGAGCACGAGACGCGTTTCGCCGGCCGCGCCATCCAGCAGATCTATCACGTCAAGTTCTACAATCAGACCGGCGATCTCGTCGCCGAAGCCGACAGTTGGTGCTTCCGCACCGATCGCGACATGGCGCGGGAGGAAGGCACCAAATACACCGAGTTGCGCAAGAAAGAGCAGAAGCACTACACGCAGGACGAGCTCTCCGCGATCTACAAGCACTATGCGAACGAGGAAGTGCGCGGCGCCAAGCCGCGCTACTGGGACGATGTCGCCGTCGGCGACAAGCTTCCGACCATGGTGAAAGGGCCGATGACAGTCACCGGCTTCATCGCCTTCGCGCAAGGCTGGGGCGGGCTCTATATCCGCGCCAACAAGCTCGCCTGGAAGCAGGCGCACCGCCACCCCGGCCTCGGCATCCCCAACCGCTTCGGCATTCCCGATTGTCCCGAGCGCGTGCATTGGGAAGACGATTTCGCCAAGATGGTCGGCGCGCCCGGCGCCTACGATTACGGCCCGGAGCGCTGCTCGTGGCTCACCCACCACCTCACCAACTGGATGGGCGACGACGGCACCCTGCGCCGCGCGACCAGCAAAATCCGGCGGCATAATCCGGAGGGCGACGCGCTGTTCATCGACGGCCGCATCACGCGCAAGTTCGAGGAAGACGGCCGCCACCTCGTCGAAATCGAACAGGAAGCCAAGAACCAGGACGGCGAGCTCTCCATCGTCGGCAGCGGGATCGTCGAGCTTCCGGTCAAGGGCTGAGTCATGTAGGGAGGGACAGGTGGCCTGGGCGCGCGCCCAGGCGATGATTGTGGTGCCTGCCCGTGCGCGACATTCCCGCCATGCGCCTGATGCGCAGCAAGCTTTTCGTGCCCGGCTCGCGGCCGGAGCTTTTTGCGAAGGCAGCGGCGGGGCCTGCGGACGCGCTCTCCTTCGATCTCGAAGACGCCGTCGCGACGGCGCGTAAGGCGCAAGCCCGCGAGACGGTCGCG
>JBDHSU010000073.1:0-21285 GCA_039808325.1 Variibacter sp.
GGTGATCTTGCCCTCGCGAAAGTCGTCACCGACGTTCTTGCCGAGCTTCGGCGCCTTGCCGCCGTAGTCGAGCGCGTCGTCGACGAGCTGGAATGCGACGCCGAGATTCATGCCGAAGGAGCGGCAGGCGGCCTGCTCCGCTTTCGGCCGCTCGGCGATGACGAGCCCGACCTCGCACGCCGCCGCGAACAATTCCGCCGTCTTGGCACGGATGACGGCGACATACTCATCCTCGGTCGTCGCCGTGTTCTTGGCGGCGGCGAGCTGCATGACCTCGCCCTCCGCGATGACGGCCGCGGCGGACGACAGGATGTCCAGCGCGCGCAGCGAGCCGACCTCGACCATCATCTTGAAGGCCTGGCCGAGCAGGAAGTCGCCGACCAGCACGCTTGCTTCGTTCCCCCAGAGCATGCGCGCCGCCATGCGGCCCCGGCGCATCTCGCTCTCGTCGACGACGTCGTCGTGCAGCAGCGTCGCCGTATGCATGAATTCGACCGAGGCCGAGAGCTTGATATGGCCGTCTCCGGCGTAGCCCGCCAATTGCGCCATCGCGAGCGTCAGCATCGGGCGCAGACGCTTGCCGCCCGAGGCGATCAGGTGATTGGCGACTTCCGGGATCATCGTCACGTCGGAGCCGGTGCGGGCGAGGATCGCCGCGTTGACGCGCGCCATGTCCTCGCTCACCAGATCGACAAGCGGATCGATCGAGGGGGCCGGGCTTTCAAAGGGGACGATGACGGCCAAGAGTTTCTCCGCGGGTCTGAAAGCCGACATCGGCTAGCGTTCGGGGGCGAAAATAAAGGGCGACGCTGTAGATATCCACTCGCCAATCGTATTTCTGCCCGCCGATGGTATCGGAAGCATAGAAACGGCATGCTGCGCCGACAAGGGCATCGTGCCGGCCTGGACAACCTGAAAAACGACCGAGCCATGAGTGATATGCGGGAACTCCTGCGGGCTAACGATCCGGTGCTGCTGTCGGCGGTCGGCGCCCTGCTGGACGGCGCCGGTATCCCGCATCTGCTGCTCGACCAGAACATGAGCGTCATGGAGGGTTCGCTCGGCATCATCGCCCGGCGCGTGCTGGTGCATGACGAGGACATGCGGGCCGCCCGGCGGGTTCTGGAGGACGCGGGGCTGGCGCATGAATTGCGGCCCGACACCGAAGTCACCGAGGATGCCGCGCTGGGCGGACGCATCCGCCTGCGCCAGCCGCGCAAGGGGCACCGCTTCGGCCACGACGCGATTCTTCTCGCCGCGGCAACCCAAGCGGGTGCGGGCGAGCAGGTCGTCGACCTCGGCGCCGGCGTCGGCGCCGCCGGCATCGCGCTGGCCGCACGCCTGGCGGATGTGCGCGTCACGCTCGCCGAGATCGATTCGCACCTCGTCGAACTGGCGGAGGAGAACATTCGCCTCAACGCGCTGGAAGGCCGAGTGAACGCGGTCCAGGTCGACGCCGGCGCATCGGCCTGGGCGCTTTCCGCCGTGGGCCTGGAGGCGGGCACCGCCGCCGGCGTCATGATGAACCCGCCGTTCAACGATCCGACCGCGCATCGCGCCTCCCCCGACGCGGCACGGGCGCGCGCCCACGTCGCGCGGGCGGACACGCTCGCGACCTGGATCGGCACGGCGCATCGCCTGCTCGCCCCTGGCGGCGCGCTGACCGTGATCTGGCGCGCCGACGGACTACAGGATTTGCTCGGCGATTTGGAACCCGATTTCGGCGCGGCGCGGATCCTTCCGATCCTGCCGAGACCGCGGGCGCCCGCAATCCGCGCCATCGTGGGCGCGATCAAGGACAGCGGCGCGCCGCCCACAACGCTGCCTTCGCTCGTGCTCAATGACGCCGATAACCGACCTTCGGCCGCCGCGGAGGCGATTCTGCGCGAGGGCGCGACATTGCCGCTCGCCGCGCCCGCTTGAGCGCACGACACGGTAGGCTTATCTGCGCACCATGAGCGAGCAGCCCTCCCTTCTCGACGACGGCGTCAATGCCCTGCGGCGGCTGTTGCCGCGGCGCTTCCGTGGCG
Source organism: Variibacter sp. (assembly GCA_039808325.1). Lineage (GTDB taxonomy): Bacteria > Pseudomonadota > Alphaproteobacteria > Rhizobiales > Xanthobacteraceae > JAFKKS01. The sequence goes on from JBDHSU010000073.1 coordinate 2,031, forward strand.
ACATCCCCGCCGTGCCGGTCGTGCGGCTTTCCGGCACCATCGGGTTTTCGACGCCGCTGCGGCCGGGCCTGACCCTATCGTCCTGCGCCAAGGCGCTGGAACGCGCTTTCAACCGGCCGCATGCCAAGGCGGTGGCGCTGGCCATCAATTCGCCGGGCGGCTCGGCCGTGCAGTCGCACCTGATCTTCAAGCGCATTCGGCAACTGGCGGAGGAGAAGGCGATCCCGGTGCTCGCCTTCGTCGAGGATGTAGGCGCAAGCGGCGGCTACATGATCGCCTGCGCGGCGGACGAGATCATCGTCGACGAGACCTCGATCGTCGGGTCGATCGGCGTGGTCGGCGGCTCGTTCGGCCTGCACAAGCTGCTCGACAAGATCGGCGTCGAGCGCCGCCTCTATACCGCCGGCGACCACAAGGCGATGCTCGACCCGTTCCTGCCCGAGAACCCGGAGGACGTCGCCCGCCTCAAGGCGATCCAGCAGGAAATCCACGAAAGCTTCATTGCGCTGGTGAAATCGCGCCGCGGTCCGGCGCTGGCGCTTGGCCAGGACGATCTCTTTTCCGGCGCCTACTGGACCGGGCGCAAGGCCGTCGCGCTTGGCCTCGCCGACCGCGTCGGCGATCTGCGGGGAACCTTGCGCGCGCGCTTCGGCGACAAGGTGGACACGCCGCTCATCACCGGCCCGCGCAGCTTTTTCGGGCGCAATGCCGGCGGCATCGGAATCGGCAAAATCTGGCCGGGCGAGAGCCCGAGCCTTGCCGAGGACATCGTGTCGGCGGTGGAAGCCCGCGCCATTTGGGCGCGCTTCGGGCTATAATTCGCCATTGAATGCGACTCGTTCCGGCCACAATGCCTTGGCACCATGGCAGGGTGTTCGGACAAGGATCCCGCATGCCGCCCGTCATTCTCGCCGTCCTGAGCGCCGTCGGCGCCATGATCGCGGCCAAGTGGCTGATGCGCGAAGCCCATCGCATCAATACGGAACTGCATCCGCCGCGCGACGACTTCCGTGCCGACGGCATGCAACGCGAGCCCATCCCGACGCTGCGCCGCGATGCCTCCGGCGTGTACCGGCCAACGTCCGACCGGCGCTCCTGAAACGACGCTCTCGCCCTCTCTCGGCTCGATCGCAAATGCGCTAAGCCTTTCCTTGGTCGCGCTTGACCCTCGGCCACCCCGCCGATAGGGTCCGCCGCCATTCGGCCTACGCGGTTAAGTTCTTTCCTTCATTGACGAAAATGCGATGAGCCTGTCTGCCCATATGGAGCCTTCCCGCTCCTTCCAAGGCTTGATCCTGGCGCTGCAGCGCTATTGGGCCGACTATGGCTGCGTCATCCTGCAGCCCTACGACATGGAGGTGGGCGCGGGCACGTTCCATCCGGCGACGACGCTGCGCGCGCTCGGGCCGCTGCATTGGAACGCGGCCTATGTGCAGCCCTCGCGCCGGCCCAAGGACGGGCGCTACGGGCAGAACCCGAACCGGCTGCAGCACTACTACCAGTTCCAGGTGATCCTCAAACCCTCGCCGCCCGACCTGCAGGATCTCTACCTGAGGTCGCTCTACGCCATCGGCATCGACCCGAAAATCCACGACATCCGCTTCGTCGAGGACGACTGGGAGAGCCCGACGCTCGGCGCCTGGGGCCTCGGCTGGGAGTGCTGGTGCGACGGCATGGAGGTCTCGCAGTTCACGTACTTCCAGCAGGTCGCCGGCTTCGAATGCGCGCCCGTCGCGGGCGAACTGACTTACGGGCTCGAGCGCCTGGCGATGTATGTGCAGGGCGTCGAGAACGTCTACGACCTCAACTTCAACGGCCGCGAGGGCGCCGAGAAGGTGACCTACGGCGACGTGTTCGTGCAAGCCGAGCAGGAATATTCGCGGCACAATTTCGAGCATGCCGACACCGCCATGCTATTCGAGCAATTCAAGATGGCGGAAGGCGCGTGCCAGAAATATCTCGCCGCCGGGTGGCCGAAAAACGAAAAAGAGCCGGGCAAGAAGGAGCGCCACCTGATGGCGCTGCCGGCCTACGACCAGTGCATCAAGGCGAGCCACGTGTTCAACCTGCTCGATGCGCGCGGCGTCATCTCCGTCACCGAGCGGCAAGGCTACATCCTGCGCGTGCGCGAACTCGCGAAAGCCTGCGGCGCGGCCTGGCTCGCGACGGCCGGCGGGGGAGCGGCGACCAATGCCTGACCTCCTGCTCGAACTCTTCTCCGAGGAAATCCCCGCGCGCATGCAGGCGAAGGCGGCGGACGACCTCAAGGCGATGGTGACCAACGCGCTGGTCGACGCCGGGCTCGTCTACGACGGCGCGCGCGCGTTCGTGACGCCGCGGCGCCTGACGCTTTGGGTACAAGGGTTGCCGGCGCGGCAGCCGGACCTGCGGGAGGAAAAGAAGGGGCCGCGCGTCGGCGCGCCGGAAAACGCGGTCGCCGGCTTTCTCAAGAGCGCGGGACTTGCCTCGCTCGCCGAAGCGACGATCCAGAAAGACCCGAAGAAGGGCGACTTCTACGTCGCGTTGATCGAGAGGCCGGGACGCGATTCGATCGATGTGATCGCCGAGATCGTGCCGAAGGTCGTGCGCACGTTCCCGTGGCCGAAGTCGATGCGCTGGGGCGAGGCTTCGGCGAAGCATGGCGCGCTCACCTGGGTGCGGCCGCTGCATGCGATCGTCGCGACGTTCGGGCCGGAGACGGAAGACCCCGATGTCGTGCCGTTCGAGGTCGGCGGCATCAAAGCCGGCGACGTGACGCGCGGGCATCGTTTCCTCGCACCCGAACCGTTCACGGTGCGCAGGCTCGACGATTACGCGGCGAAGCTCGAAGCGGCGAAGGTGGTGCTCGACGCGGCGCGGCGGCGCGAGATCATCCTCACCGACGCCAAGAACTTAGCCTTCGCGCAGGGCTATGAACTGATCCAGGACGAAGGGCTGCTCAACGAGGTCGGCGGCCTCGTCGAATGGCCGGTCGTGCTGATGGGATCGTTCGACGAAGCGTTCCTTTCGATCCCACCGGAAGTCATCCGCACCACCATCCGCGCCAACCAGAAGTGCTTCGTGCTGCAATCTTCTTCCATCCCTCCCCTGCAAGGGGAGGGTCGAATTGCCGAAGGCAATTCGGGGAGGGGTCAAGCTTCGCCCGCGCTTCGTGCTGCAGCGCGCGCCCCCCACCCGGTCGTCCGCGACGACCGACCTCCCCCTTTCAGGGGGAGGAGAAAAGAAGCTCGCGAATAAATTCATCCTCGTCGCCAACACCGAGGCGAGCGACGGCGGCAAGGCGATTATCGCCGGCAACGAACGGGTGATCCGCGCGCGGCTCTCCGACGCTAAGTTCTTCTACGAGACCGATCTCAAGACGCCGCTCGCATCGCGCGTCGAGAAGCTCAAGGAGATCGTGTTCCACGAGAAGCTCGGCACGCAGTTCGAGCGCGTCGAGCGCATCGCGCGGCTGGCGCGGGAGTTGGCGCCGATCGTCGGCGCGGACGCTGACAAGGCCGAGCGCGCGGCGCGGCTCGCCAAGGCCGATCTCGTCACCGAGATGGTCGGCGAATTCCCCGAGCTGCAAGGCCTGATGGGGAAATACTACGCGCTGGCGCAGGGCGAGGACGAAGCCGTCGCGCGCGCGATCGAGGAACACTACAAGCCTGTCGGACCGAGCGACCGCGTGCCGACCGATCCGGTGTCGATCGCCGTCGCGCTCGCCGATAAGATCGACACGCTGGTCGGCTTCTGGGCGATCGACGAGAAGCCGACGGGATCGAAGGACCCTTATGCGCTACGCCGGGCAGCGCTGGGGGTAATCCGGCTCGTCCTCGACAACGCGTTACGTCTCTCGCTGGGAGAAGTCTGCGCCATTGCCATCCAAGGGAGCGGCGTAGCGCTCGCTGATCCTATTGCCGTTTTAAGTCCCTTGTTCGCCTTCTTCTTTGATCGCCTGAAGGTCCAACTGCGCGAGCAAGGCGCGCGGCACGATCTCGTCGACGCCGTGCTGGCGCAAGGCGGCGAGGGACAGGACGACCTCCTGCTCATCGTCCGCCGCGTCGAGGCGCTGAGCGCGATGCTCGCGACCGAGGACGGCAAGAACCTGCTCGCGGGATACAAGCGCGCGGCGAACATCATCGGCATCGAGGAGAAGAAGGACGGCCGCCAGTACCACGGCAAGCCCGATCCGCAGCTCTACCTGCAGAAGGAGGAGCGCGACCTCGCGGTCGCCGTCGCCGCCGCCAAGCAGGAAGCTGAGAAAGCGGTCGCGCGGGAGGATTTCGCCAAGGCGATGCACGCGGTCGCGACGCTGCGGCCGTTCGTCGACGCCTTCTTCGACAAGGTAACGGTGAACGTCGAGATGTCGGACCGGCGCGAGAACCGCTTGAAGTTGCTCAACGAGATCCGCGAAGCGACGCGCGCCGTCGCCGACTTCTCGAAGATCGCGGGCTAAAGCACCCCCGCGCCACTTTTCGATTGAACCCTTGCGGCGGCGGCGCGTTTCCTCGCCGGGCCAGGACGTGCCATAACCAAGCCATGCCATAAGCTGGCTGCTCGCTTCGATCCGGTCCCCGCCGTGACGCCCGATACCGTGACCATCGCCGTCGTGCTGATCTTCGTCGGCACCTATGTCGTCGTGGCGTTGGGCAAGCTTCCCGGCACCCGCATCGATCGCGCCGGCGCGGCGCTGCTTGGCGGGGCGCTGATGGTCGCGGTCGGCGCGCTGACGACCGAACAAGCGTATCGCGCCATCGACCTCGACACGATCACGCTGCTGCTCGGCATGATGATCGTCGTCGCGAACCTGCGCGTCTCCGGCTTCTTCCGTCTGGTCAACGCCTGGATCGCGCGGCATGTGCGCCGGCCGATCACGCTGCTCGCGGCGGTCGCGCTCGCGTCCGGCGTGCTCTCGGCGTTTCTCGTCAACGACACGATCTGCCTGGTCATGACGCCGCTGGTGCTGGAAGCCGCGCGGCGCTTCGAGCGCGATCCGGTGCCTTATCTGCTCGCCGTCGCGATGGCCTCGAACATCGGCAGCGTCGCGACCATCACCGGCAATCCGCAGAACATGATCATCGGCAACGTGTCACAGATCCCTTACGGCGCGTTCACCGCCGCGCTGGCGCCGGTCGCCGTCGCCGGGCTGGTGCTGACCGTGCTCCTGATCGCGCTCGCCTACCGCCGCGAGTTCTTCACGCGCGCGGCGCTGCAGGCGAAGGAGACGCCGCTGCACTATCACGGCCCGATCATCGTCAAGACGCTCCTCATCCTGGCGGCGATGGTGGTGCTGTTCTTCTCCGGCTGGCCGGTGGCGGAAGTCGCGATCGTCGGCGGCGCCGTGCTGCTGCTGACGCGCCGGATCAATCCTCGCCGCATCTATCAGGAGATCGACTGGCCGCTGCTGGTGATGTTCGTCGGGCTGTTCATCGTCGTCGCCGCGCTCGAAAAGCGCGTGCTCACGCCCGATACCGTCGCGACATTCGGGCAGTTGCGGCTCGACAGCATTCCGGTCCTCTGCGCCGTCACCGCGATCCTCTCCAATCTCGTCAGCAACGTTCCCGCCGTGCTCGTGCTCAAGCCGTTCGTCGCCGGCCTCGCCGATCCGCAGCGCGCGTGGCTGGTCGTCGCGATGGCGGCGACGCTCGCCGGCAACTTCACGCTGGTCGGCTCGGTCGCCAACCTCATCGTCGCGCAGCGCGCCAAGGCCAACGGCGTCGAGGTGGACTTCTGGAGCTACTTCAAGGTCGGCGCGCCGCTCACGGTACTGACGATCGCGATGGGCGTGGCGTGGCTGTCGCGGTGAGGCGGCGCGCTTCTTCACCCTCCTCTGCTTTTCCGCCAGCACGCAAGACGTGAACGGCCGAAACAAGCTGGCGTGACGGAGGCATGGAGGTTCGGCCCGAGAGTTAAGGCGCCGGGCGCGCCGGGATCCCTTTTCTCCGTTTCCCCGAAAGGGGATGGAGCGCCCGGGAGGCGCCAGGGGCTTGCGAGGCCCCTTAGCGGGTTTGCGAGGCCCGCTTATGCGCGCCGGATCGGAATGGGGTTGCGAAGCCCATTCCGGGGCGCGCGGGTCTCCTTGCGATCGGAGACCCGGCGCCTCCCGGGCGCTCCATTGGCGGCCCCTTTCGAAGCCGTCGCCCACCGCCTCGAGGCGCGGTGAAAAGATGGCAATTGATAGACTTATTTTCCTATAACCGTCAAGTGCATTTTGTTGCGCGCCGCCGAGAAACCTTTCTGCGACATGCCGATTATCGGCGTGCTATGCGTCCGCGCGGCTCGCCACCCCGGGTTTCCATGCCGTCATCCCTTTTCGCGCTCAACGCCCTGAACTTCTTCGCGGCCGACGTGCGCGATGGTTTGGGCCCGTTCCTCGGCGTCTTCCTGCAATCGAAAGGATGGGACCCCGGCGAGATCGGCCTCGTGATGACGATCGGGGGGCTTGCGGGAATGGTCGCGACCACGCCGCTCGGCGCGCTCGTCGACCGGCTGCAATCGAAGCGACTGCTGCTGATCGTCGCGGCTGTCGCGATCGTGATCGCCTCGCTGGTGACGCTGGCGCTTCCGACCTTCACCGCCGTCGCCGCGTCGCAGACATTCAACGGCATCGCCGCCGCCGTTGTCGCGCCGGCGATCGCCGGCATCACGCTCGGCCTCGTGAAGCAGAAAGGTTTCGCGCATCAGATGGGCCGCAACGAGGCGTTCAATCACGGCGGCAACGTCTTCGCGGCGCTGCTCGCCGGCGCTCTCGGCTACGCCTTCGGATTTGGCGCGGTGTTCGGCGTGATGGCGGCGATGGCGATCGTCGCCGTCGTCGCCACCTGGTTCATCGACCCGCAGGAGATCGATTATCGCGCCGCGCGCGGCCTCGACGAAGACACGGACGAAACGGCGGCCGGATTCTCCGTGCTGCTGACATGCGCGCCGCTCGTCGTGCTGGCGCTGACGCTCCTTCTCTTCCATCTCGGAAACGCGGCGATGCTGCCGCTGCTTGGGCAGGCGATCGCCGCGCATGGCGGCGACCCCAGCGCCTACACCAGCGCCACCATCATCGTCGCACAGCTCACCATGGTGCCGATGGCGCTCGTCGCGGCGAAGATCGCGGAAACGCGCGGCTACTGGCTGGTTTTCGTGCTGGCGCTGGTGGCGCTGCCGATCCGCGGCGCCATCGCGGCGTGGGTCACCGGTCCGGCCGGCCTCGTTCCGGTGCAGATGCTGGACGGCGTCGGGGCCGGACTGCTCGGCGTGGCGGTGCCCGGCCTCGCCGCGCGCATCCTCGCCGGCACCGGCCGCATCAATGCCGGCATCGGCGCGGTGACCACGGTTCAAGGCATCGGCGCGTCGCTCAGCCCTTCGCTCGCGGGCTATGTCGCGCAGGCCCTCGGCTACTCGGCGGCGTTCGCCGTGCTCGGCGGCGTCGCCGCGCTCGCACTGGGCCTGTGGCTGGTGGCGACCGGCATCGTCGCCGACGCGTGCCGCAAAGGTCCCGCGCCGGAGGCGAGCAAAGCCTGACGGACGGCGTTATTTCGCGGGCACGACGCGCAAGATGCGCCCGCGTGTACTGTCGGTGAGCAGCCACAGCGCGCCGTCCGGTCCGGCCCGAACGTCGCGGATGCGCTCGCGCAACGCCTGCAACAAACGTTCCTCCTTCACCGCCTTGTCGCCGTCGAGTTCGAGGCGCACGAGAGCTTGCGCCGCAAGCGCACCGACGAAGAGATTGCCGCGCCAGGCCGGGAAAAGATCGCCCGTGTAGAACGCCATTCCGGATGGCGCGATCGACGGCACCCAGTATTTGATCGGCTGCTCCATGCCTTCTTTGTGGGTTCCCTCGTGGATCTTGGCGCCGCTGTAGTCGACGCCATAGCCGATCACGGGCCATCCGTAATTCTTGCCGGCCTGCGGGATGTTGATCTCGTCGCCGCCGCGCGGACCGTGCTCATGCATCCAGTATTGCCCGGTCGCGGGATTGATCGCGGCGCCCTGCGCGTTGCGGTGGCCGTAGCTCCAGATTTCCGGCAGCGCGTCCTTGCGGCCGACGAACGGATTGTCGGCGGGCACCGAGCCGTCCGGCTTGATGCGGACGATCTTGCCGAGATGATTGGTCAGGCTCTGCGCCTCGTCGCGATAGGTGAAGTGATCGCCCATGGTGAGGAACAGATTGCGATCCGGCATCTGCACGATGCGGCAGCCGAAGTGGTTGCCGCGCGACAGCGGCCCCTGCTGGCGGAAGATCACCTTCACGTCTTCCAGCCGTGGCGTGCCGTCGGCATGCAGCCTCGCGCTTGCCATGCTGGTGCGCGCGCCGCCGTCCGCCGGCTCGGCGAAGCAGAAATAGATCGTGTCATTGGAGGCGAAGTCGCGATCGAGTGCGATATCGAGCAGGCCGCCCTGCCCGCTGGCGGCGACCTTCGGCACGCCCTGGACCGGGGCGGAGAGCTTGCCGTCGCGGCTGACGATGCGCAGACGGCCGGGGCGTTCGGTCACCAGCGGCCGGCCGTCCGGCAGAAACGCCAGCCCCCAGGGATGATCGAGGCCGCCGGCGAATGTCTCGACCGCCAGGTCGCCGATGACCTTCCGCTCCCCTTGCGCCTTCGCAGGAAGGACGGAAGCGAGAATGACGGCGCAGACGACGGCGGCATGCTTCATGGCGGGCTCCTCAAGGTCGAAGCCCAACGATGAACGCGACGGAGCGGTTCCGCCAACGGCCGCAGATACGCCTTCGGCGCCGGGACGCTTTGTCCGCAGTGCCGGAGGAATTAAGTTCGCGGAGCCGTGAGAAGGCAGTCAGCGCCGGGGCCGGCTGGCGAGGTGAAAAGCCGCGGCCGACAGCAGTCCCATGGCCGCGATCGCGATCGCGAACATCGCAACGATGAGGCTCGCGTCGGGCTCGGTGACCGCCCCGCTCACCTGCGCGCGGGCGATTCCGAGCGTCACGGCCGTTCCTGCAACGGCTAGAGACAAGACAAGACCGGTTGTCGCGAGAAGCTGCACCGCCCCTCGCATCAGAGCCCGGTCACCCGGACTGCGCATGATTACCATCCTGGAAATCGAATAGGTCTGTTTAAGACTTTGCCATGCGATGCGGGCGCGCTTTCGACCGGACTGAGGCAGACCGGATAAGAAAACCGGGCAAATTCAAGGCGGTCACCTCACAAACGCGCATCATCGGACGCCGTCAGCTTTATAAACGCGAGTCATAACCAGGACGTGAAAAGCCTTGGTAAAAAGCGCAAAAACGCCGCGATGTTGAATGCTCGCTGAACCCTTTCTTCAGCAACGGGTCAGATGACTTTCGGCATTCTTCTTTGCGGGGCGAAAACATCGCTCGACAAAGGAGAGTTCGATGAACATTCGTAACATCGCCATCGCCTCAGCCCTCGCGCTGACGGCCGGCGCGGCGACCGTCGGCGTGGCGTTCGCCATGCCGCTGAGCGGCCTTTCCGGCGCTTCCAGTGCCACGGCAACCGATGTCCAGGACGTGCGCTGGGTGTGCGGACCGTACCGTTGCTGGTGGCGGCCGAACTACGTACCGGCGCCGTATTACGGCTACTACGCGCCGCGCCCGTTCTACGGCTATTTCGGCCCGCACCGTTATCGTTACGGCTGGTACGGCCACGGCCGGCGGTATTGGCGCTGAGCCGCGCAGCCGGCGGCGCGTCGCCTCGCGCGATGCGCCGCCCGCCGGCTCACTCGGCGATGGCCGGCTCCTGCTCGCGATAGTCCATTCGGACATAGTCCGGTTCGGCGGCGATCCGCTTGAGCCATGCGCGCACCGCCGGAAACGGTGTGAGGTCGTAATCGCACTCATGCGCAACGTGCGTGTAGGCGTAGAGCGCGATATCGGCGATCGTGTAGCGACCCGCCACGAAGTAGCGATGCGCCTCGAGGTGCTTCTCCATCACCCCAAGCGCGCCGTAGCCGTGCTCCATCCAACTCTCGAAGGCGTGACTCTGCAATTCGCGCCCGCCCTTCACCAGTGTCAGCCAGAACCAGGCCGCGCCGATATTCGGCTCCAGGCTGTGCTGCTCGAAAAACATCCATTGCAGCGCTTCCGCACGATCGATCGGATCCTCCGGAATGAGCGGCGTCGACCAGGCGATGTACCAGAGGATCGCGTTCGATTCCGGCAGATAGCGGCCGGGCGCGACCTCGAGCAGCGGCACGCGACCATTCGGGTTCTTGGCCAGGAAATCGGGCGTGCGGCTTTCGCCCTTGAGAATATCGACTTCGATCAGTTTGCAGGGAATACGCAATTGCGCCAACGCGAGGCGCACCTTGTAGCAGTTGCCGGATCGCTGCATCGAATAGAGCGTATACATGAGGAGCAGCCTCAAAGCGGTATCGGAGACAGCGCAACGCGCCGTGACGGACGGCGCGCTCTGTGGGCAACAAGTCAGGCCCCAACATGGTGCTTCATTTCCGAGCGGCAAGCATTCCCGATCACGAAGAGGTCAACCTTGTCGGCAGGCTCGAGATTACAGACGTTCCAATCTCCTTTCCGATCGGCGCGTTGTGCCTTGTGATCGCTCCGGCGGAGAAACAGCCGCCAAGCGCGCCGCGACGCTGCCTTCGCCGCAGCACCGCATGCGCGCTTCATAGCTGGAGGTCGGGTCAGTCGACCGACACGTTCGCGGCCTTGATGACCGCCGCCCATTTGGCGACTTCCGCCGGCAGCGCTGCGGCGACGTCGGACGGCGAATGGATAGCGACCGTCATGCCCTGCTTCGCCAAGGCCGCCTTCGCGCTCTCCTTGCTCAGGCCCGCGTTGACCGCCTTGTAGAGGCGATCGATGACGGCCGGCGGCGTCTTCGCGGGGGCGAAAAGCGTGAACCAGGCATCCGCCTCCACGCCCTTCACGCCGGCTTCCGCGAGCGTCGGAACGTCCGGCAGCCGCTCGGAGCGGCGGCCGCTCGCGATGGCCAGGGGGACAAGCGTCTTCGACTCGATATGTCCGATCACGGTCGGCAGCGTCGCAATCGACGCATCGAGCCGCCCGGCCAGAAGGTCCTGCGACATCGGCGCCGACCCGCGGAACGGAATGTGCTGTAGATCGATGCCGGCATTCGACTTGAAAAGCTCGAACGCCAGGTGCGAGGCGGAGCCGACGCCGGTCGAGCCGTAGTTGAGTTGTCCCGGCTTGCTCTTGGCCAGCGCGATCAGTTCGGCCACCGTCTTCACCGGGAGGTCCTTCTTCACCACCAGGACATGCTGGATGTCCGCGACCCGCGCGACCGGCGCAAAGTCTTTTACCGCGTCGTAGGGGCAGTTCTTGAGCAAACTCTGATTGGTGGCGTGGGTCTGGTTGGTGCCGAGAACGAGCGTGTAGCCGTCCGGCTCCGCGCGCGCGACGGCCACCGATCCGATCACGCCGGCGCCGCCGGCGCGATTGTCGACGACGATCGCGTGGCCGAGTTCGCCCGTGATCTCCTGCCCGATCAGCCGGGCGACGGAATCGACCGGACCACCGGCCGGGTACGGCACCACGATGGTGATGTTGCGGGTCGGAAACGTCTGGGCAAAGCCTTGTCGCGGAGCAGCCACGGCCAAGCCGGCCAGGCCCGCGAGCGCGGCGCGTCGGGTCAACATCGATGTCGTCCTTACAGATAGGGAAAGATCAGGGAGCGAGCAGCCGCCATTTTACAGCGCCGATGCTCGATTGCCAGCGGTACGGGTGGGGCCGTCCTTATTCGCCCGCGGCTGGAGCGGGATGAGGAAAAGTGCGGAGCGGTTTTCCGCCCGCATCCCGCTCTAAGTTATGAAAATCGATCACGTTCATGATTTTGGATCGATTCGATCCAAAATCATCGTGATCGAGGCGCGGGCGATGGGCGAAAGCGTCGAACGGGCTGTCGCCCAAGCGAGGCCGGCGCCGCGCGAAGGCGTGCGCCCCATACCAGCAGGTCAGCGCGGTCGCGACGCCCGCGATGACGTCGACGAGGTAATGGCTGCCGTCGATCGGGGTGGCGGCGACCATCAGCCCATTGACGACGACGGCGGCCCAGCGCACGAACGGGACGCGCCAAAGCGCCAGAAGAAAGATCACGCCGAGCGCCGCGTGCAGGCTCGGGAAAGTGATGATGCCTTCCGAGCCGGAGGCGACCAGCAACCGCAACGTGCCGTCACGCAACGCACCGAACGCCGCCCAACTGGTATGTGAAGCCGGAAGGATACTGCCGGCCTCGGCCTGCAGACCCTGGTGCATCCATACGCCGTAGGCCGGCAGGACGCCGGAGATCGCGATCGTGATCAAGGTTGTGGCGACGAACGCAAGCATGAAGGTGCGCAAGCGCTGCGCCTGATCGCAGAAGCTCAGGCAAAGCACGGTCACCGCCGCCTGCGGCAGAAAACTCGCATAAGCCAGGTCGAGCACGGCGAAGAGCGACGGGCGCGCATTCATCCACGCGAGCAGCGCCGCCCAGTCAAACCCCAGCGCACGGTCCGCGGCATCGAACAGGCCGTCGCGAAGCGGAAAGTTCAGCGCGGCGGCAAGATACGACAGCGGCGCGGCCACGGCGGCGAAGGCGATCAGTTGCGCTGTACCGCCGAGCGCCGACGCCAAACGCCGGTCCGGCCGAATCCGCGTATAGAAAAACGTCGCCAGCGTAAAAGTCGCCGCGACCGCCGCGGGCGCCAGGAAAGTCCGCCATCCGACCTGGAAACCGCTCGCCAGCGGACTGAGGAAAACAACGCACGCCACCGCCGCGATCAGCAGCCAGATCGACCGGTCGAGCCGCCCAAGCGACTGGACGTCCTCGTCGAGCGGCCATGCCTGGGCGGAGCGATGCATGGGCGGGCATTACCATGGGCAGCGTTGCCGTCCGGTTAAACGGCACGCGGAGAAACGCGGGGACCCGCCCCTTTGCCACGTCCCCCTGCCATCCCGGCGGGAGGCATCAACACGCTTCATCGATCGATCACGCTTTCCGTCTTGCCCGATCCGCCCATGCCCTTTAGGACGTGGACGCCCGGACAGGACGGGCGATCTGGAGACGATTTTCCCATGGCCTTCCTCGCGGACTCCCTTTCGCGCATCAAGCCCTCAGCGACCATCGCCGTGACCGATAAGGCGCGGGCGCTCAAAGCCGCGGGCCGCGACGTGATCGGCCTCGGCGCCGGCGAGCCGGACTTCGATACGCCCGACAACATCAAGCAGGCCGCGATCAAGGCGATCGAGAGCGGCCGCGCGTCCAAATATACCGCCGTCGATGGCATCCCGGAGCTCAAGGCCGCCATCATCCGCAAGTTCAAGCGCGACAACGAGCTCGAATACAAGCCGTCGCAGATTTCCGTCAGCACCGGCGGCAAGCAGGTGCTCTACAACGCGTTGATGGCGACGCTGAACCCCGGCGACGAGGTGATCATCCCCGCGCCCTACTGGGTCAGCTATCCCGACATGGTGCTGCTCGCGGGCGGCACGCCCGTCGAGGTCGTGGCGCGCATGGAGGACGGCTTCAAGCTGCAGCCGGAACAGCTCGAGCGCGCCATCACGCCGAAGACCAAGTGGCTGATCCTCAACTCGCCGTCGAACCCGACCGGCGCCGCCTATACGCGCGCCGAGTTGAAGGCGCTGACCGACGTCCTCATGAAGCACCCGCATGTGTGGGTGATGACGGACGACATGTACGAACACCTCGTCTACGACGACTTCGTGTTCGCGACGCCGGCGCAGGTGGAGCCGCGGCTCTACGACCGCACGCTGACGATGAACGGCATGTCGAAGGCCTACTGCATGACCGGATGGCGCATCGGCTACGCGGGCGGTCCGGACAAGCTGATCAAGACGATGGCGATGATCCAGTCGCAGTCGACGTCGAATCCGTCGGCGGTGTCGCAGTGGGCGTCCGTCGAGGCGCTGGAGGGTCCGCAGGACTTCATTCCGAAACACAATAAAGTGTTCAAGGAGCGGCGCGACTTGATCGTGTCGATGCTCAACCAGGCGAAGGGCCTCAAGTGCCCGAGCCCGGAGGGCGCGTTCTACGTGTATCCGTCCTGCGCCGGCACGATCGGCAGAACTTCACCGTCAGGCAAGAAGCTCGCGACCGACGAGGATTTCGTGACCGAGCTTCTGGAAGCCGAAGGCGTCGCGGTGGTGCAAGGCACCGCATTCGGACTGGGCCCGGCGTTCCGCATCTCCTACGCGACGAAGACGGAAGATCTCGAAGAAGCCGGCCGGCGCATCCAGCGCTTTTGCGGCAATCTCACCTGAACGCACGCGATCGCCGGCGGCAAGACGACGCCGCCGGCCATCGAACGAGCCGCCATATCGCCGCCGCATTGCGACGATGCCGCATGGCTGCTTCCTCTTGCCAGTCTCCTGATCGCCTGAAACGATAGGGCTTCCTCAGAAGGTCCATCGCGGCGATGGCTTTCCGGCTGCGCCGCTCCCGGGAGGCTACGGCATGACACAAAACGGCGGCACGAGTCCGAAGGGCCCTCGATGCATCGCGCTCGTGGGCCCGTTTCAAAGCGGCAAGACGACATTGCTGGAGGCGATCCTCGCGCGCACCGGCGCGATCGCGCGGCAAGGCAGCGTCGACGCGGGAACTTCCGTCGGTGATGCGAGCGCGGAAGCGCGCGATCACAAGATGAGCGTCGAGCTCACGGTCGCGACCACGAATTATCTCGGTGACGACTATACGTTCATCGACTGTCCCGGCTCCGTCGAATTCATTCACGACATGCGCGCGGCCCTGCCGGCCGTCGACGCCGCCGTCGTCGTCTGCGAGGCGGACGAGCGCAAGGTGCCGCAACTGCAGATCATCCTGCGCGAGCTGGAAGAACTGCAAATTCCGCGCTTTCTGTTCCTGAACAAGATCGACAAGGCCGAGGCGCGCGTGCGCGAAACGTTGCAGATTCTGCAGCCGGCCTCGCGCGTGCCGCTGGTGCTGCGCCAGATTCCGATCTGGTCGGACGCGATCATCACCGGATTCGTCGACCTCGCGCTGGAACGCGCGCATGTCTACAAGGAGCATGCGCCCTCGGAGGTCATCGAGCTCACGGGCAACAACCTCGACCGCGAAAAGGAAGCGCGCTTCACCATGCTGGAGAAGCTCGCCGATCACGACGACGAGTTGATGGAGCAACTGCTCGAAGACATTCCGCCGCCGCGCGACAAGATCTTCGACGACCTCGCCAACGATCTGCACGGGGGCGTCATCTGCCCCGTGCTGATCGGCGTCGCGACCCGCACCAACGGCGTGCAGCGCCTTCTGAAAGCGCTTCGCCACGAAGCGCCGGGCGTCGAAAAAACGATCGCACGCCTCGGCGCGAAGACGAACGGCGAAGCGATCGCCTCCGTGCTGAAGACCTACAACACCACGCATGGCGGGAAACTGTCGGTGGTGCGCGTCTTGTCCGGGCAGATCGGCGACGGCGTGACGCTGAATACGCCGGACGGCGAGGCCGGCCGCGTCTCAGGCACCTTCAAGCTCATGGGGCAGGCGACGGAAAAGCGCGGCCCCGCGGGACCGGGCGAAACCGTCGGGCTCGGCAAGCTCGATCAAGCACGCACCGGCGACACGCTGTCGGCCGGGAAAGAAGCCGTCATCGCGCTTCCCAAAATTGCTCCGCACCCGCCGGTGCTCGCCATCGCGGCCTCGGCCAAGGAACGCAAGGACGACGTGAAGCTCGGGCAGGCACTCAACAAGTTGCAGGAGGAAGACCCTTCTCTCGCCGTCGTGCACAACGCGGAAACGCACGAGGTGGTGATCTGGGGGCAAGGCGAGATGCATCTGCGTGTCGCGACGGAGCGGCTCGCGAAGCGCTTCGGCGTGGCGATCGTCACGCGGCCGCCGACCGTCGGTTACCGCGAGACGATCCGCAAAGGCGTCGTGCAGCGCGGGCGCCACAAGAAGCAGTCCGGCGGCCACGGGCAGTTCGGCGACGTCGTGCTCGACATCAAGCCGCTGCCGCGCGGGGGCGGCTTCACCTTCGATGAAAAGATCACCGGCGGCGTCGTGCCGCGCAACTACATCCCGTCGATCGGCGAAGGCGTCGCGGACGCGCTCAAGCACGGGCCTTTCGGCTTTCCGGTGGTCGATGTGGCGGTGACGCTGATCGACGGCTCGTATCACACCGTCGATTCGTCGGATATGGCGTTCCGCACCGCTGGCCGCATCGGCGTGCATGACGCTTTGCCGCAGTGCCAGCCGGTACTGCTCGAGCCGATCCTGAGCGTCGAAATCGTGTGCCCCACCGACGCCACGGCGAAGGTGAACGCCATCGTCTCGGGCCGGCGCGGACAATTGCTCGGCTTCGATACGCGCGAAGGCTGGGCGGGATGGGACGTGGTGCGCGCGCTGATGCCGGAGGCGGAGATCGGCGACCTGATCGTCGAGGTGCGCTCGGCGACGGCCGGCGTCGGCAGCTTCACCGCGAAGTTCGACCATATGGCCGAGCTTTCCGGCCGGCCGGCGGAACAGATCATCGCGGCACAGAAGGCGGCGGCCGCCGCCTGAAGCATTCTCGCGCGAGGTGCTCGCTCCCGAGCACGTGGCGCGCAAGCGAACAGCAAGCCTCGATTCTGATTTCCTCAGGGTCGAGGTGAATGCGTGTTGCGCACCGAAGCACCTCGCGTGGGTCCCGGATCGCGCTCAAATCCGGCGTTCGAACGATCGGCGATCGATAACAACCGGCGTCGCAATGGCGCTTGCCCTCCGTGGGTGCCCGAGGATCGAAGCTTTTCATCCCGCACCGCACCATAGGTGAAATCCTCTCAAGAACCGCCGATTGAGAAGAAAAACTCCTTCGTTCCGGGGCGAAAAAAGAACTTCATTTCGCGGCTGCGATGGTGAGAAATCCTAAGCTGAAACATTAGGTTGCATGCGGTTTATCGTCTCACCTGGAACTGTGATATGGAAGTCACGCGGCGCGCGAAATTTTCGTATACTGAATACGATACGCATTCGGCGCATGCCTGTTATGCACCGCAGCATGTTCTTTTTTCGCATCGCACAACGTAAATAGAGGTCGCGCTCTTCCATGAGCGTTTCCTCCCTAGACTTGGGCCGCCCTCGAGGCGGCCCTTTTTTTATCCGGCGACGCCGAACCGCGCCGATTGGCGGCCGTGTCCGCTCACCCCCCTCTCCGCAGGACATCACGGCCCATGCACGCAACCCCGATGGGGTGCGCTGGCGCTTCTTATGCTTCGGAAACGAAGTCCTTGCCCAGGGCCGCCTGGGCCGCCGCCAGGCGGGCGATCGGCACCCGGAACGGCGAACAGGACACATAGTCGAGATCGGCCTGGTGGCAGAAGGCGACCGAGGCCGGGTCGCCGCCGTGCTCCCCACAAATCCCGAGCTTGATGTCGGGGCGCGCCTTGCGGCCGCGCTCGACGGCGATCCGCACAAGCTCACCCACGCCCTCGCGATCGAGCGACACGAAGGGATCGTTGGGGTAGATGCCCTTGGCGGTGTAGGTCCCGAGGAAGCTCGCGGCGTCGTCGCGGCTGATGCCATACGTCGTCTGGGTCAGATCGTTCGTTCCGAAGGAGAAGAACTCGGCGGTCTCGGCGATATCGCCGGCGCGTAGCGCGGCGCGCGGCAGCTCGATCATGGTGCCGACCTGATAGGCGACGCGCGTTCCCGTCTCCTTGGCGACGGCGTCCGCCATGGCGTCGATGCGCTCCTTCACCAGATCGAACTCGGCCTTGGTCGCGATCAACGGCACCATCACCTCCGGGGTGATGGGTTTGCCGGTGCGCTTGCCCGCCTCCACGGCGGCCTCGAAGATGGCGCGCGCCTGCATCTCGGCGATTTCCGGATAGGCAATCGCCAAACGGCAGCCGCGGAAGCCGAGCATCGGATTGAACTCGGCCAAGCTGCGCGCGCGGTCGGCAAGCTTCTGCGGGTCGGCGCCCATGCTCT
The DNA here is from genome assembly GCA_039808325.1 of Variibacter sp. GTDB lineage: Bacteria > Pseudomonadota > Alphaproteobacteria > Rhizobiales > Xanthobacteraceae > JAFKKS01. The sequence goes on from JBDHSU010000073.1 coordinate 19,877, forward strand.
TCGCCACCTCGGCGATCTCGGCATCGCCATGCGGCAAGAATTCGTGCAGCGGCGGATCGAGCAGGCGGATGGTCACCGGCAGGCCCTGCATGACCTCGAACAGCTTGGCGAAATCGCCGCGCTGCATGGGCAGCAGCTTGGCAAGCGCGGCGCGGCGGCCCTTCTCGTCATCGGCCAGAATCATTTCGCGGACGGCGAGGATGCGCTCGGCGTCGAAGAACATGTGCTCGGTGCGGCACAAGCCGATGCCCTCGGCGCCGAACTTGACGGCGACGCGCGCGTCGTTCGGCGTGTCGGCGTTGGTGCGCACCTTAAGCTTCCGCTTGCTGTCCGCCCACTGCATCAGCGTCGCGAACTCGCCGGACAGTTCCGGCTCGATCATCGCCGCGGCGCCTTCCAGCACCTGTCCGGTCGACCCGTCGATCGTGATGGTCTCGCCCTGCTTCAGCGTCTTGCCGGCGACGCGCATCGTGCCGGCGCTGTAATCGACGCGCAGGCCGCCGGCGCCGGACACGCACGGCTTGCCCATGCCGCGCGCCACCACGGCGGCATGGGATGTCATGCCGCCGCGCGCGGTCAGAATGCCTTCGGCCGCGTGCATGCCGTGGATGTCCTCCGGGCTCGTCTCGATGCGCACGAGGATGACCTTCTTGCCCTGCGCCTTCATCGCTTCGGCGACGTCGGGGGAAAAGACAATCTCGCCGGAGGCGGCGCCGGGCGATGCCGGCAGGCCCGTCGCCAGCACCTTGCGCTCCGCCTTCGGGTCGATGGTCGGGTGCAGGAGTTGATCGAGGGATGCCGGATCGATGCGGTTCACCGCCTCGTCCTGCGAGATCACGCCCTCGTTCGCCAGATCGACGGCGATCCGCAGCGACGCTTTCGCCGTGCGTTTGCCCGAGCGCGTCTGCAGCATCCACAGCCGGCCCTTTTCGACCGTGAATTCGAGGTCCTGCATGTCGCGATAATGGCTCTCGAGCTTGGCGTAGATGCGCGAGAGCTCGGCGAACGCCTCCGGCATCGCTTTTTCCATCGACGGCTTATCGGATTTCGCCGCGACCCGCGCGGCTTCGGTGATCTCTTGCGGCGTGCGGATGCCGGCGACGACATCCTCGCCCTGCGCGTTGATGAGGAACTCGCCGTAAAGCTGCTTCTCGCCGGTCGAGGGGTTGCGCGTGAAAGCGACACCGGTCGCGGACGTATCGCCCATGTTGCCGAACACCATCGCCTGCACGTTGACAGCGGTGCCCCAGCTTTCCGGGATGCCGTGCAGACGGCGATAGGTGATGGCGCGCGCGGTCATCCACGAGCCGAACACCGCGCCGATGGCGCCCCAAAGCTGGTCCATCGGGTCTTGCGGGAAGTCCTTGCCGCTTTCCGACTTCACGCGCGCCTTGTACTGCCCGACGAGA
>JBDHSU010000074.1:0-21246 GCA_039808325.1 Variibacter sp.
TGCTCGTCGGTCGGCAGATCGTCCACCGTGCCGATGATGCTGAACATCACGCCGCCGGCGTCGAGGAGCTTGCGCCACGCCGCGATCGGCTTCGAAGCGAAGGTTTCGTCGAGGATCGCGGTCAGTTGCCGCGCGTTGGCGCGGCGCGACGGTTTCTCCGCGAAACGCGGATCGCTCACCAGGTCGTCGCGCCCGATCGCCTTCGCCAGGCCGGGCCATTGGCGATCCTCGTCGAGCAGGGAGAGCATCAGCCAGCGCCCGTCGGCGCATTGATAGTGGCTGACCACGGCGTTCGGCTGATCCTCATGCGCAGGGCGATCGATGAAGGTCGCGCCGCAAAGCTTCGCCTGCGAGAAGCAGGCGTTCGACCAAACACCGTTGGCGATGAGGGACGTTCCGACCTGCGTGCCCTTGCCGGTGCGCTCGCGTTGATACAACGCCATGGCGATGGCGGCGAAGAGCGATATGGCGGACGGATGATCGCCTTGGCCGGGGAGCGAGCGGGCCGGCGGCGATTTCGCGTCGGGGCGCACGAGATCCATCAGGCCGGAGCGCGCCCAGTAGGCGTTGCTGTCGAAGCCGGGCTTGTTCGCCTCGGCGCCGGTCTCGCCGTAGCCGGTGAAGGAGGCATAGATCATGCGCTCGTTGAGTGGCTTGAGCGCGGCGTAGCTGATCCCGAGCTTTTCGCGGGTCTGCAGCGGATAGTTGGTGATGAAGATGTCGGCCTGCGCCGCGAGGTTCTGAATGACCTCGCGCCCTTCGGGCTTGCGCAGGTCGAGCGCGAGGCTGCGCTTGTTGCGGGCGTCGAGCACCCAGCAATAATTATGCTCGCTGACCGGATAGCCGGGGAGGCTCGAAAGCTTGCGGTAAGGGTCGCCGTCGCCGGGCGGCTCGATCTTGATCACGTCGGCGCCGAAGTCGGAGAAGATCGTCGCGGCCGCCGGCGCGGCGATATAGCTCGCGCAGTCGATGACTTTGAGGCCGGCGAACATCGGAGCGGTCATGAAGTCCTCGGTTGTCATGCCCGCGAAAGCGGGCATCCAGTAATCCCGGTCTGCCGGTCACATGAGACATACGGCGTACCGGGTCCCCGCTGAAGCCTGTGCTCGGGCCGGCGAAGCCGGACCCGAAGGCGGGGACGACACCTTATAGCGCGGCGACGGATATTGTCGCGCGCACGGCCTGAGTTATCGCAGATGGCAGGCCGCCAACTGTCCCGGCTTGACCTCGCGCAGCGCCGGGGCCTCGACGCGGCAGCGGTCGACAACGTAGGGACAGCGCGTGTGGAAGTGGCACCCCTTCGGGGGATTGACGGGGCTCGGGACGTCGCCCTGCAGCACGCGCTTTTGCCGCTTGACGGTCGGGTCCGGAACGGGAACCGCTGAGAGGAGGGACTCGGTGTAAGGGTGCTGCGGGCTGGTGAAGAGCGTGCGCTTGTCGGTGTATTCGACGATCCGACCGAGATACATCACCGCGATGCGATGGCTGATGTGCTCCACGACCGCGAGGTTGTGCGAGATGAAGAGGTAGGCGAGCCCCATCTCCTTCTGCAGGTCCATCATCAGGTTGAGGACCTGCGCCTGGATCGAGACGTCGAGCGCGGAGACCGGCTCGTCGCCGACGATCAGTTTCGGGCGTAGTGCAAGAGCGCGCGCGATGCCGATGCGCTGGCGTTGCCCGCCGGAGAACTGGTGCGGGTAGTCGTTCATCTGCGCCTGGCGCAAGCCGACGCGATCGAACAGCGCCGCGACGCGCCGGTGGCGCTCCTTCGCATCCGCCAGTCCATGCACCTTCAGCGGTTCGCCGACGATGTCACCCGCCGACATGCGCGGATCGAGCGACGAGAACGGATCCTGGAAGATGATCTGCATCTGGCGGCGATAAGGCCGCAGATCCTTGCGGCTGCGATGCGTGATGTCCTCGCCGCCGACCTTGATCGCGCCGCCGGTCGGGTCGGTCAGGCGGAGCACCGTGCGTCCGACGGTGGATTTCCCGCAGCCGGATTCGCCGACTAGGCCGAGCGTCTCGCCGGCGCGGATGTCGAAGCTGACGCCGTCGACGGCGTAGACCGCGCCGACCTGGCGGCGCAGCACGCCTTTGTAGATCGGAAAGTGCTTCTTCAGGCCGGTGACTTCGAGCACCGGCGATGGGGCGGGGCCATGCGAGGCGATCTCAGGCATGCGGCGCTCCATAAAGCGCGTCGGAGCGCCAGCACGCCGCCCAGTGCTGTTCGCGCTTTTCCTCGAACGGCGGGTATTCGCGGCGGCACTTGTCCTCGGCGAAAGGACAGCGCGGCGCGAAGGTGCAGCCGGTCGGCAGGTTGGAAAGCGCGGGCACCGTTCCTTCGATCTCCTGCAGGCGCGCGCCGGTCTCGGTCGCCTCGCCGCGCATGAGGCCGAGGCGCGGGATCGAGGCCATCAGGCCGTGGGTGTAGGGATGCAGCGGTCGCGCGAAGAGTTCGCCGACCGGCGCTTCCTCGACCTTCCGGCCGGCATACATCACGATCACGCGCTGCGCCGTCTCGGCGACGACGCCGAGATCGTGCGTGATCAGGACCACCGCGGTTCCGAGCTTTTGCTGAAGCTGCAGGATGATGTCGAGAATCTGCGCCTGAATGGTGACGTCGAGCGCCGTCGTCGGCTCGTCGGCGATCAGGACTTTCGGGTTACAGGCGAGCGCCATCGCGATCATGGCGCGCTGGCGCATGCCGCCGGACAACTGATGCGGATACTCGTTGGCGCGTTGCGCCGGCTCCGGAATATTGACGAGCCGCAGCATATCGACCGCCTTCCGCTCCGCCTCGGCGCGGCCGATCGACTGGTGCAGCAGCAGCGCCTCGGCGATCTGCCAGCCGATCGTCATGATCGGATTGAGCGACGTCATCGGCTCCTGGAAGATCATCGAGATCTTTCCGCCGCGCATGTGCCGCATGGCGAGGTCGTCGAGCGTGAGGAGGTCGACGCCGTCGAGTTTCACCGAACCGCCGGCGATGCGGCCGGGAGGGTTCGGCACCAGCCGCATCAGCGACAACGCCGTCATGCTCTTGCCGCAGCCGGATTCGCCGACGATCGCCAGCGTCTCTCCGGGCATCAGGGAAAAGGAGATGTCGTTGACCGCGGTGAGTTCGCCGATCCGCGTGTCGAAGACGGTGCGAAGCCCCTTGACTTCGAGCAACGGCGCGGCCGCCTGGCTTGCAGGCGGCGGGTGCGCGTCGGGTTCGCCTATCGAGGTCATTGCACGCCCCGCCGCATCAGTTCCGCAGCCTCGGATCGAGGATGTCGCGCAGCGCATCGCCGAGCAGATTAGTGCCGAACACCGCGAGGCTGATGGCGATGCCCGGGAAGATCACCAGCCATGGCGCGGTGCGCACATATTCCGCCGCCGATTCCGACAGCATGCGCCCCCACGACGGATAAGGCTCGGGGATGCCCAAGCCGAGAAAGGACAACGACGCCTCGGTGAGGATGGCGGCGCCGAGCTGCGCGGTGGCGATGACAATCAGCGGCGCGAGCGTGTTCGGCAGGACGTGGCGGATGGCGATGCGCGTTTCGCTCATGCCGACGGCGCGCGCGGCTTCCACGAACGGCTGTTCGCGCAGCGCCAGCGTGTTGGAGCGCACGACGCGCGCCGAGTAGGGGATGAGCGGTATCGCGATCGCGATGATGGTGTTGGTGAGGCTCGGCCCGAGGGACGCGGCCATCACCAGCGCCAGCACCAGCACCGGCATCGCCTGCAGGACGTCGACGATGCGCTGAACGATCAGGTCCGTCCAGCCGCCGAGATACCCGGAAGCGAGCCCAAGGATCACGCCGAACAGGCAGCCGAGCGCGGTCGATCCGAGGCCCACCGCGAGCGAGATGCGGGCGCCGTAGACAATGCGGCTGAACATGTCGCGGCCCATGAAATCGGAGCCGAACCAGTGGCTGGCGTCGGGCGCTCCAAGCGAGATGGCGGAATTCGTCGACAGCGGATCGAAGGCGGTGATGAAGTCGGCGAAGATCGCGCAGAAGACAAAAACGATCATGATGAATGCGCCGATGGCGCCGAGCGGGTGCTGCAGCGCCATGCGGCCGATGGCGCGGCCGATGCCTTCCTCGCCCGCATTGACGGGCACCGGTTGGGCGGCGACATCGGTGCCATGCATGCTCTGATCAGCCATCGCGCGCCACGCTCAAGAGTATTTGATGCGCGGGTCGAGCACCGCGTAAAGCATGTCGACGAGGAAATTGATGAAGACCGCGATGATCGCGACGAACATCACCAGGTTCTGAACGATCGGATAGTCGCGCCAGCGGATCGCCTCGACAAGGAAGCGGGCGACGCCGGGGATGTTGAAGACCGTCTCGGTCACGATCAGCCCGCCCATCAGGAACGCCGCCTCGATTCCGATGACGGTGACGACCGGCAGGATCGCGTTGCGCAGCGCATGGCGGTAATTCACGGTCGCGTCCGAGGCGCCCTTGGCGCGCGCCGTGCGAATGTAGTCCTGCCGCATGATCTCGAGCATCGAGGAGCGGGTCAGGCGCATGATCAGCGCGGAGCTGCGGAAGCCGACCGCGAGCGCCGGAATACTGTAGAGCAGCAGCGCGTCCCAGAAGGTCGCGGGCTGATCGGTGTAGATCGGGAGCGTTCCGAAATAAGCGACGAACCCCATGAGGATCAGCAGGGCGAGCCAGAATGACGGCATCGACAGGCCGCTGAGGCTGACGACGCGCAGCATATAATCCAGCGCCGTGTTCTGCCGTACCGCGCTGATGACGCCGAGCGGCACGCCGAACGCGACGGAAAAGGCAAGGGCGAGGCCCGCAAGCTTCGCGGTGATCGGAATGCGCGGAAGGATCTCCGCGAGCGCCGGCTTCTCGGACAGGAAGGAATACCCGAGGTCGCCGTGGAGAAGCCCGCTGATCCACGCGACGTACTGCACCATGATCGGCTGATCGAGGCCGAATTGCCGCTCGAGATCGGCCTTGTCGGCCGGGTTGATCATGCCGGCTGCGTCAAAAAGGATGTCGGCAATATTGCCCGGCACGAGCCGTAGCATCACGAACACGAGGATGGAGATCCCGACCAGGGTCAGGAGCATGAGGAAGAAGCGCCTGATGACATAGGCCGCCAAGGTCCCGCCCTCTGTCTAAAGATCGACTGTCGGCTGCCGGTGGCGGCCGCGCACAGTCATTTCAGAGACGACAAGCCTTCGGAGACGCGGCGCGTCCTCGAAGGCCTGATCGTTGCTGGCGATCACTTGTCGAGCCAGACGTCCTCGTAGCGGTAGCCGTTGTACGAGCTGTTGGACATGATCGTGATGTTCTTCACGTAAGGCTGCCAACAGGTCGCCGTCCGGCCGTGAAAGAGGATCGGACGCGCGACATCTTCCTGCAGTTGCTTGTCGATCTCCCAGACCAGCTTCTTGCGCTTCGCCTGGTCGGTCTCCTGCGACTGCTCGTCGAACTTCTTCTGCAGGTCCTTGTTGCAATAGTGCGTGTAGTTGCGCTCCGATCCGCAGCCGTAGTTCTCGTAGAAGTTCTGGTCGGGATCGTCGATGCCGGCGCCGGTGAGGTTGAGGCCGACGGCGTAGTCGCCGCGCGCGATCTTCGCGAACCAGATGCCGGTGTCCACGACCTCCAGCTCGCCGTCGATATAAATGTCCTTGAGCTGGTCGATGAGGATCACCGCCGGGTCGCGGTACACGGCGATATTGCGGGTCGACACCTTCACCTTGAGCCGCTTGTCGGGACCGTAGCCGGCTTTCTCCATCAACTTGCGGCCTTCCTCGCGGTTTTTCTTCACGTCCGGCCCGTAGCCAGGAACGGTCTCCAGCATATCCTTCGGCATGCCCCAGACGCCTGACGGTGGCGGAAGCATGGCGCCGCCGATATCGGCCTGACCTTCGAACATGATGTCGACGAACGCCTTGTGGTCGATCGCGAGCGCCATCGCGCGGCGGATGTCGGCGTTGTTGAAGGGCTCCTTGTCGCGATTGACGATCAGGTTCGTCGCGACATTGTTCGACTCCAGATCGCAGATGGCGTTTGGCGCCTGCGATTTCACGTCCTTGAGCAACGGAACCGAAACCTCGGTCGGGAACGTCATGTCGACCTTGCCGGCGATGAAGGCGAGCATTGCCGTCGAGCGGTTCGGGATGATGGGAAATTCGATGCCGTCGAGATACGGCAGTCCTTTTTTCCAGTAGTCCGTATTCTTCGTCAGCTTGATGATTTCGTTCTGACGCATCTCGACGAATTTGAACGGACCGGTGCCGATCGGATGCGCGCGCATCTGCGCCGGAGAGACGTGACAGGGATAGACCGGCGAATAGCCCGACGCGAGCAGCGCGAGCAGTGCAGGCTGCGGGCGCTTCACGTGGAACGTTGCCTCATAGTCGCCGTTGACGGTGACTTCCGAGACGTTGTTGTACCAACCTTTGCGCGGGTTCTTGCGGAACTTCTGCTCGGACTTGCCCATCAGCATGTCCCAGGTGCACTTCACGTCCTTCGCGGTGAACGGCTTGCCGTCATGCCACTTCACGCCTTGCCGCAGCTTGAAGGTGAGCTGTGTCTTGTCGGCATTCCAGGCCCAGCTTTCGGCGAGCTCCGGCTTGATCGTGTCCATGCTGTTCTGCGCCTTGTGCTGGTCGTAGATCACAAGGTTGTTGAACACGGACATCATCGGCACGTTGGTGGAGTAGGTCGCCTCCTCGTGGATCGAGATGCCCCCCGGCGTTTCACGTTCGTAGATCTTGAAAATGCCGCCGTGCTTCGGCTCCGCGGCGCTGGCGTTGCTTACGGCCAATGTACCAAGCGCCGTCACGCCGAATGTCATGACGGCCAAGCCGAGATACGAGGCTTTCATCCAAATCCCTCCCGTTCGATGCGGCCCGTACGCCGTTTGCCGGCTCCATGTACGCTGCCATTTTCGTTCTTATGCGCACACGCTAAACGCTGGAATTTTTTCAATCAACCCGAAAGGTTGCTGCGCCGTACCTACCAAGGTTTACGTTGCAGCGTCGATCGTGCCCGGTATGCGTGCCGGGCCAATTGGCTGTTGGCATGAGGTTGCGACGTCGGGCGCGGGCGGCGGAAACGGTATCCCCATCAGGTCGATCGCGCTCAACGGCCGGTGAACTCCGGTTTTCGTTTCTCCATGAAATGCGCGATTCCCTCGCGGAAATCCTCGGTATCCTTGCAAAGCGCCTGTTCGCGGACGGAGATGACGCTCGCCTCGGCGAGCGATTGGAACATTCCCTCGTAAACCTGCCGTTTGATGATGCCGACCGCGCGCGGCGAAGAGAGGTTCGCGATCTCCGCCGCATAGGCCTGCACGGCCTCGCGGAAGCCGTCGACGGGAAGCATGCGCAGGAGTCCCATCGCTTCGGCGTCGAGGGCCGGAATCGGCCGCGCCGAATAGAGCAGGTCGAGCGCATTCATCGGCCCGACGAGGCGCGGCAGAATCCACGCGGCGCCATGTTCCGCGATGAGGCCGCGGCGCGCGAAGGCGGTCGTCAATTTCGCGCCCTCGACCATGAAGCGGATGTCGCAATACAGCGTGAGCACGAAGCCGATTCCGGCGACCGGACCGTTGATGGCCGCGATGATGGGTTTGGCGATCGCGAGCATGTAGCTCAGGCGCTGCGCGAAATTCGCGGCCATGCCTGCGGTCGAGCTTTCGTCGGGCGTCAGCAGCGATCCTTGCCCGGCGGCAACGGAAGACAGGCGCGCCATGTCGGCGCCGGCGCAGAAGCCACGTCCGGCGCCGGTGATGACGATGGCGCGAATCCCCTGATCGGCTTCCGCGCGCATCAGCGCCGCGCGCAACTGCTCCGCCATGTCGGGCGTCCAGGCATTGAGACGGTGAGGGCGGTTCAGGGTGATCGTGGCGACGCGGTCCGCCGCCCCGTAAAGCACTTGGCTGCTGTCGGCGCTCATGGCTTCCAACCTCTCCATTCCCGGGACGCATGCATCCACCGCATCCATCCTGGCGGACGATGCTTGCCAAGGCTACCGCTTGCCCGCACCATGGCGCCGCGCGCACCCAAGGTGCCGTAGAGACCGCGTTTGGCAGGGGTGCCCGTGACCGAGAATGTCAGTATCGTCGCTGAATCGGCGACGCGGATTTTCGCCGATCTGGCCGATCCCCAGACCATCAACGGAGCAAAGGACGCCACCTGGAAGGTACCGCTGTGGCGGGCGCTGACCGATGCCGGATTGACGCTGGCCTGGGTGCCGGAAGCGCTCGGCGGGTCGGACGCGGGACTGGCGGAGGGGTTCGAGGTGATCGGCGTCGCCGGTGCCTTTGCCGCCTCGGTCCCGCTGGTCGAGACGCTGCTCGCCGGATGGCTGCTGTCGCAAGGCGGAATTGCCTCGCCTGGCGGGCCGATGACGATTGCGCCCGCGCGCTCGTCGGACACCGTCGCGTTGAGCGCCAACGGCAAGCTCAGCGGCCGCGCGCGCGGTGTTCCTTTCGCGGACGATGCGGAGCATATCGCGGTTCTTGCATCCGGCGCCGAGGGCGCATCCATCGCTCTCGTGGAAACGAAGAACTGCCGGGTGGCGCCCGGCGCCAACCCCGCCGGCGACGCGTTGAACGAGGTCCTCTTCGCCGACGCGCCGGCGGTCGAATGGCGGCCGGCGCCGGCCGGATTCGACCGCACCGCGATGCTGCTGATGGGCGGCGTCGCGCGCAGCGTTCAGACCGCCGGCGCGCTCGGCGCGGTTCTGCGCATGAGCGTCGCGTACGCGAACGATCGCGTCGCCTTCGAGCGGCCGATCGCCAAGTTTCAGGCGATCCAGCATAGCCTGGCGCAACTCGCCGGCGAGGTCGCCGCAGCCGTTGCCGCGTCCGGGTCGGCGGCGGATGCGATCTCGCATATGCAATCGTTCGACGATCAGATTTTCCTTGAGGCGGCGGCGGCGAAAATCCGCTCCGCCGAGGCGGCGGAGAAAGGGGCCGCGATCGCGCATCAGGTACACGGCGCCATCGGCTTCACCAACGAGCACATCCTGCATCGCTTCACGTTGCGCATGCTCGCGTGGCGCGACGACTTCGGCAACGAAAGCTACTGGGCGGTGGAACTCGGGCGCAAGGTGGCGGCGGGCGGCGCGGATGCGTTCTGGCCGCTGCTCGCATCGCGCTAACACGACGGACCGATCATGACGGCACAGCTCGAATTCGATCCCATCCGCCTGCCGCCCGAATGCGAGGCGCTGCGCCGCGAGGTGCGCGCGTTTCTCGCGGAGGAGATCGCGGCGGGCACCTTCGATCCCGACCATCCGATGCATGGCGACATGCACAATCTGGACTTCAGCAAGCGCGTCGGTGCCAAGGGCTGGATCGGGCTGACCTGGCCGAAGAAATACGGCGGACACGAACGCACGTTTCTGGAACGCTATGTCGTCACCGAGGAATTCCGCGTCGCCAACGCGCCGGTGCGGCAATATTTCGTTGCCGACCGTCAGAGCGGGCCGATCCTGCTCAAATACGCGCCCGAGCACATCAAGATGGACATCCTGCCGCGCATCTGCCGCGGCGAGGTCTGTTTCGTCATCGGCATGAGCGAACCGAATTCCGGCTCGGACCTTTTCGCCGCGAAAACCAAAGCGACGAAAGCCGATGGCGGCTGGCGCATCAACGGCAACAAGATCTGGACCAGCAACGCGCATATCGCCGATTACATGATCGGCCTGTTCCGCACCTCGCCGCCGACGAAGGAAAACCGCCGGCATGGCCTGACGCAGCTCCTCGTCGATATGAAAGCTGACGGCGTCACCGTCAATCCGATCTATCAGATGACCGGGCAGCACGACTTCAACGAAGTCGTGTTCGACGACGTGTTCATCCCCGATGACTGCGTGCTCGGCGAGATCGACGGCGCATGGAAGCAGGCGACGAGCGAACTCGCTTACGAGCGCAGCGGACCCGAGCGGTTTCTTGAGACGTTCTATGTGCTCACCGCGCTCATCCGGGCGCTCGGCAGCGAGCCGGACCTGCGCAGCGCCGAAGGGCTCGGAAGGCTCGTCGCGCAGGCGCACGCGCTGCGGCGCATGTCGGTGTCGGTCGCCGGCATGCTGCAGGCGGGCAAGGAGCCGGTGGTCGAAGGCTCGCTGGTGAAGGATCTCGGCACGATCTGGGAGCAGAAGCTGCCGGCGCGCGTGCGCGAGCTCGCGGCGTTCCTGGAGCCGGACGCGGGCAACCGCGCGACGCTCGACGAGCAATTGGCCTTCGCCACGACGATCGCCCCCAAGCTCACCATCCAGGGCGGAACGACCGAGGTGCTGCGCGGCATCATCGCGCGCGGCCTCGGCCTTCGCTGATGCGTCTGTTCCCGCCGCGAGGTCGCACGTGCCCGACATCGGAAAGCTGATCTCGCCGAAGTCGGTGGCGCTGGTCGGCGCCTCGTCCGACGCGAAAGGGTTGCGCGGCCGCATCATGCGGATCATGCGCGGCCATCCCTATACGGGGCGGCTCTATCCGGTGAGCCGTTCCGCCAGGGAAGTGCAGGGCGTCAAGGCCTATCCGTCCGTCAGCGATCTGCCCGAGACGGTGGATTGCGCGATCCTCATCATTCCGGCGCCGTTCGTCGCCGACGAACTGGAGCGCTGCGGCAAGGCCGGCATCGGCGCCGCCGTCATTCTCAGCTCCGGATTTGCCGAGGAAGCGGGCGGCGCGGGCAGCGCGATGCAGGCCCGGATTCGCGAGATCGCGAAGCGCTACGGCATGGCGGTGAACGGGCCCAACTCGGAAGGCTTCGCCAATCTCGCGCTGTCGCTGTGTCCGACCTTCAGTCCGGTGATCGAGCCGGATGACCGTCCGCTGCTGCCGCGCGGCGCGGAGGTGCGGGCGCAGATTGCCATCGTCGCGCAAAGCGGTGGCATGGGCTTTGCGATCTTCGATCGCGGCCGCAACAGGGAACTGGCGTTCCGCCATGTGATCACGACGGGAAACGAGGCGTGCCTCGAGACCTTCGACTATGTCGACCATCTGCTCGACGAGGGAAAGACCGACGTCTTCATCCTGCTGATCGAGGACGTGAAGTCCGTGGCGACGTTCAAGCGCGTAGCGGAAAAGGCGCTACGTCTCGGCAAACCGATCGTCGTCGGCAAGATTGGAAAATCCGAGGCGGGGAGCCGCGCCGCTGCCTCGCACACGGCGGCGCTTGCCGGTTCGCACGACGCTTACCGGGCGATGTTCGATCACTACGGCCTCATCGAGAGCAACGATCTCGACGAGATGGTCGATATCGCCTCGGCTTTCGCGAATTGCCGCGGGCGCTGGCCGGCGGGCAGGAGGGTGGCGATCTTCACCGGCTCCGGCGGCGGTGGTGGCTGGCTTGCCGACGCGTGCGAGGGGGCGGGGCTCGCCGTTCCGGAGATCGACGCCGCCACGCGTGCGAGCCTCGACGTGCATATCCCGTCCTACGGCACGTCACAGAACCCGGTCGATGTCACCGCGCAAGGCGTGTTCAAGATCGGTTACGCGGAGCTTGCGCGGCTGACCGCGGCATCACCCAACGTCGACGGCGTCATGGTTGTTTGCTCGTCGCGGCGCGCGCACCTGATCGAACGCGACCGCGAGAAGCTGCTGACTTTGGGCAAGACGTCGCAGAAGCCGGTCCTGTTCTGGAGCTACACGACGATCGCCGACGAGAGTGCGGCCGTGCTCGCCGAGACCGGGTTTGCGCTGTTCTCCAATCCGCACAATTGCGCGCGCGCGATGCGCGCCATGGCGGACTATCGCGCGACGCGCGACCGTGGCGCCCACCGCGCCGCAATAGCACCGAAGGTCGACAGGGCCGCCGCTGCCGCGGTCCTGGCGAAAACCGGAAAAGTTCTAACCGAATGGGACGCACGACCGCTGCTGCAAGCCTACGGCATCGCACCGATGGGCGCGGCGCTGGTCCAGTCAGCGCAAGAGGCCGAGAAGGCCGCGCGCGCCATTGGTGGACGCGTCGTCTTGAAGGTGCAGTCGCCCGATATTCCGCATAAGACGGAGGCGGGAGCCGTCGCGGTCGATGTGCCGCAGGACGCTGTGGCGGCCACGTATCGGCGCATCCTCCAATCCGCGCAGCGTCACGCGCCGGACGCCGTAATCCAGGGCGTTCTGGTACAGGCGATGGCGCCGGCCGGGCGCGAAATCATCCTCGGCGTCAAGCGCGACGCGACCTTCGGGCCGATGCTGATGGTCGGGCTCGGCGGCGTGCTGGTCGAGGTCGTGAAGGATGTGGCGTTGGCGCCGGTGCCGCTGACGCCGAAGGCTGCGCGCGGCCTTGTCGGCAAGCTTCAGGGCGCGGCGCTCCTCGGCGCGTATCGTGGATCGCCGCCGGCGGATATCGATGCGCTGGCCGATACGATCGTGCGCCTGTCGCGTCTCGCGCATGATCATGCGGAGGATGTCGCCGAGATCGACCTCAACCCGGTTCTCGTGCACCCTCGCGGCCAAGGCGCGTCCGTCGTCGACATGCTCGTCGTCCGGCGCACGGCGACTGAACGATCATCATCTTAAGTGGATAGAGGAAGGATAGGCAGATGAAGTCCTTCAAGGACATCGCGATCGAAGAGCACGGCCACGTCAGGTTGATCGAGATCCGGCGGCCGCCACACAACTTCTTCGATGTCGCGCTCATCCACGAGATCGCCGACGCGCTGGACGCATTCGACGCCGATATGGGCGTGCGCGCCGTCGTCCTCGCGGCGCAAGGCAAGTCGTTCTGCGCCGGCGCCAATTTCGGCGACGGGTCGACGCTCGATCGTTCCGGTCAGCGGCCGGGCGAGGAGCTGTTGGGCTCCGGGCATCTCTACCTGCAGGCCGTGCGCCTGTTCCGCACCAGGAAGCCGATTGTGGGCGCCATTCACGGCGCCGCCGTCGGCGGCGGGCTCGGGCTCGCCATGGTGCCGGATTTCCGCGTGACATGCCCGGAGGCGCGCTTCTCCGCGAACTTCACGCGTCTCGGATTCCATCCGGGCTTTGGGCTGACGACAACGCTGACGGAAGTGATCGGCCCCGCAAGGGCGGCGCTGATGTTCTATACCAGCCGGCGCGTGACCGGCGAAGAGGCCTACGCCATGGGGCTCGCGGAAGTTCTCGCGCCGGATGTCGCGGGCGTGCGTCCGGCGGCGCTCAAGCTCGCCGTCGAGATCGCGGAGAACTCGCCGCTCGGTCTCATGTCGACGCGGGCGACGATGCGCGCCGGACTGGCCGATCGCGTGCAGAAGGCGACCGAGCACGAACTGAAGGAGCAGAGCGCGCTACGCGCCAGCGACGACTTCAAGGAAGGCATCAAGGCCATGGCGGAGCGGCGCGTCCCGAATTTTACGGGACGCTGAAACGCTGCGTCGGACGACAAGCTTGATCCGTCATCCTTCGAGGCTCGGCGCGTCGCGCCTCGCCCCTCAGGGTGACGGGGGCTACTGGATGCCCGCCTTCGCGGGCATGACAACCGAAGTTGGTGTGAGGTCGCGCTTACTTACTCCGCCGGCTTGAAGCCCAGTACGCGCTCGAAGCGCTTGACGTAAGCCGGCCAGACCTCGGGGTTGACGAGGCGCGGCGGGCGCTTGCCGTCGAGCACGTCGAGGATCTGCTCGGCGGCGATGGTGCCCATGCGGATGCGGGCTTCCGTGGTGACGCCGGCGGTGTGCGGACTCACCAACACGTTGTCGAACGCCATCAGCGGATGGTCGTGCGGCGGCGGCTCCTTCGCCCAGACGTCAAGGCCGGCGCCGGCGAGTTTCTTCGCCTTCAGCGCCTCGGTCAGCGCCTGCTCGTCGTGGATGAAGCCGCGCGCGGTGGTGACGAAGAAAGCCGTCGGCTTCATCAGGCCGAACTGGCGCGCGCCGATCATGCCGCGTGTCTCGTCGCTCAGCGGGCAGTTGATCGAGACATAATCGGATTGGCGCATCAGGTCGTCGAGCTCGACCTTCTCCGCGCCCCGCGCCTTGATCTCCTCGGCGGAGAGGTAGGGATCGTAGGCGAGGACGCGCATCTTGAGCAGGCCGCGGCAGAGTTCGGCGAGCCGGCGTCCGACATTGCCGAGGCCGACGATGCCGAGGGTCTTGCCCAGCGCCTCGGTGCCCATGAAGGTGTTGCGCTCGATCCCGCTTTGACGGCGCATGTAGCGGTCGGTCTCGATGATCCGCTTCGACAAGCATAGCAGCATTGCAAGCGCGTGCTGGGCGACGCTCTCCGCATTCCCGCCCGTCTGATTGACGACCAGAACACCGGCGTCGGTGCAGTCCTTGACGTTCACGGTATCGTATCCGGCGCCGTTGCTCGAGACGACCAGGAGGTTCGGCGTGCGCGCCAGCAGCGCGGCATTGGCGTGGAAGGGCGGCGCCAACTCGTCGCGCGCGGCGCCGATCTGGTAGGCGTGCGCGTCCTTCAAAATGGGGGTCGCGGCGGCGTCGAGGCTGTCGTTTTCCAGCCGGTCCAGCCGCACGTCCGGCCGCTTCGCGAGCACGTCGGTATAGACGGGATGAGCGAGGTACTTCACGTAAAACACGCGTCTGGTATTCGTGGCCATTGATCCGGTCTCTGCGGGCTGCGATGAAGGAAGGCGGGACGGCAACTTGCCGCTCCTGCCGGGATTGCACAGAATTCCCCCCGAAATCAATGAGGACTGCGCGATGGCAAATGCCGCGCCGACACCATCCGGAACCCGCCCCGAAGCGCGCCCCGAAACCCGCTCTTGGCACGACATCGTGCGCGAGACGCTCAAGGCCAACGACGTGCGGCTCGTCACTTACGTGCCCGACAACGTGCTCAAGGGGTTGATCGCGTCGGTCCACGCCGATCCCTTCTTCACGGCCTTCGCCTGCACGCGGGAGGAGGAGGCGCTGGGGATCGTCGCTGGCGCCTGGATGGGTGGCATGCGCGGCATCCTGCTGATGCAGACCAGCGGCTTCGCGACGCTGGCCAACGTCCTGGCGTCGCTGCCGGTCGCGTTCCAGATCCCGACCCTGATGATGATCTCCGAGCGCGGCACGCTCGGCGAGTTCAACATCGGGCAGGCGCTGGTGTGCCGCACGATGCGGCCGGTGCTCACCTCCCTTGCGGTCGAGCATCATACGCTCACGCGGCTCGACGAATTGGAGTTCACCGTCGATCGCTCGATCAAGCAGGCGATGGCGACGCGCGCGCCGGTCGCGCTCATTCTTTCGCCGCTCCTGACCGGCGGCAAAGTGTTCAAGGCGTGAGGTGAGCCATGCAGGCAAGCGAAACGAAACCGATCGGGCCGGGCAACGCGCAGGTGATGAATCGCTTCGAGCTGACGAAGCGGCTCGTCGCGAAACTCCCGGAGGACGCCGCGGTGATCGGCGGCATCGGCAACACCAATTTCGATCTCTGGATGGCGGGGCGGCGGCCGCAAAATTTCTACATGCTCGGCAGCATGGGGCTCGCATGCCCGATCGCGCTCGGCGTCGCTTTGGCGCAGCCGCAACGCCGCGTGGTGGCGCTCGAGGGTGATGGCTCGCTGCTGATGCAGCTCGGCGTGCTCGCGACCATCGCGATGCTCAAGCCGAAGAACCTCGCGCTGATCGTGATGGACAACGCGGCCTATCAGATCACCGGCGGGCAGCCGACGGCGACGGCGGTCGGCGCCGACCTCGTCACCATCGCGCGCGGCGCCGGCATCACGCAAAGCGCCTGGGCCGCGGACGAGGAGATGTTCGACGAACTGGCGACGCAGGCGCTGACGAAAGACGGGCCGTGGCTGATCGCGGCGCGCATCGACGACAAACCGGGCGCGGGCACGACGGATCGCGACCCCGTCGTCATCACCGATCGCTTCATGCGGGGGCTTGGCACGAAGAAGTAATCCGCGCGAAGAATAGAAAAACGCCGAGCGCGGCATAATGCGCCGGACAATATGAGGGAGGATTGCGATGGCGATGACTTTGCGATTGCTGGCGGCGCTGCTGCTTTTCGCGCTCGCCGCGCCCGCGGTGTCGGCGCAGGACGCCTATCCGTCGAAACCGATCCATATTTTCGTGCCGTATCCCGCCGGCGGCGGCGTCGACACCGTCACGCGTCTTCTCGGCGACGAGTTGTCGAAGAAATGGGGGCAGACCGTCGTTGTCGAGAACCACCCGGGCGCCGGCGGCACCATCGCCTCGCAGATGGTCGCGAAGGCGCCGGCCGACGGCTACACGTTGATCGTCGTCGCCAGCGGCCATGCGATCAATCCGTATCTCTATGCGAAGCTGCCTTACGACACGTTCAAGGATTTCACGCCGATCTCGCTGCTGGCGTCGTCGCCGAACATCCTGCTGGTGCGGGCGGATTCGCCCTACAAGACGCTTGGCGACATGCTCGCCGATGCGCGCAAGAACCCGGGCAAGCTCTCTTATGCCATGGCGGGCAGCGGCACCTCCACGCATCTCGCGGGCGAACTGCTCAAATACATCGCCAAGGTCGACATCACGGCGGTGCCTTACAAAGGCGGCGCGCCGGCGATCAACGATCTTCTCGGCGGCCACATCCCGCTGTCGTTCAACAATGCGCCGGAGGCGCTCGGGCAAATCAAGGGCGGGGCGCTGCGGGCGCTCGGCGTGACGCCAGCGCAGCGCTCGCCGCTCCTCCCGGACGTGCCGACGATCGCGGAAGCGGGGCTCACCGGCTACGATACCGGCGTCTGGTGGGGCCTGCTCGGCCCCGGCAACCTGCCGCCGGCGGTTACGGCCAAGCTCTCGGAGGCGGCGGCGGAGGCGATGAAGGCGCCGGCGGTGCGCGAGCGGCTGACGGCGCTCGGCTCGACCGCGGTCGGCAATTCCGCCAAGGAGTTTTCCGACATCATCGCGGCCGATTACAAGAAATGGGGCCCGATCATCAAGGCCGCCGGGATCAAGAACGACTGATGGCAGAGGCTGAGAGACGCGACATTCCCGGCTGTCCGCCGCCGCGCGAGCCGACTCCTCCGAAGGTGCCGCCGCCGGAGAATGCGTGCGATACCCACGCGCATGTGTTCGGCCCGGCGGCGACGTTTCCCTATGCTGCCGACCGCAGCTACACGCCGCCGGACGCGCCGCTCGCGAAATATCTCGGCATGCTCGACACGCTCGGCTTCGCCCGCGGCGTGCTGGTGCAGGGCAGCGCGCACGGCCGCGACAACGGTGCAATGCTGGATGCCCTGCGTCGCCATCCCGCGCGGCTGCGCGGCGTTGCCGTCGCCGATGCGTCGACCCCGGGGGCGACGCTGCGGGACTGGCGCGACCAGGGCGTGCGCGGCTTGCGCTTCAACCACTTCTTCCGCGGCGGGCAGTTGCACTATCGCGGCGGCGTGCCGCTGGACGACGCGCGCAAGCTTGCCGGCGCGATGCGCGACCTCGGCTGGCACATGCAATTGTGGATCGACATCAAGGACTTGCCGGAGACCGCGCCGGTCCTCGCCGCCATCGGGCTTCCGGTCGTCATCGACCACATGGGGCGAACCGACGCGCGGGCGGGGACCGGCAGTCCCGGCTTTCAAAGCCTGTTGCGGCTGGTGGGGGAGGGCAAGGCCTGGGTGAAGCTCTCCGGGGCACACCGCCTCAGTCTCGACGCGCCGGACTATCCTGACGCCAGACCGTTCCACGAGGCCCTGGTGCGGGCTAATCCCGAACGGCTCATCTGGGGGACGGACTGGCCGCATCCGCGAATTGAAAGCGCCATGCCCGATGCCGGGCATCTGCTCGACCTATTCACCGCCTGGACGCCGGACGCGGTAATTCGCCGGCACATCCTGGTCGACAATCCGGCGGCGCTTTATGGTTTCGAGGGTTAATGGGTAGAGCATGATCCCGAAAAGCGGGAACCGGTTTCGGAAAAGCATGCCCTCGGGCTCGAGCCGGGGACCAGCGCGCAAACGGTGAAGAGTTCGGAACGGGTGGCTGCGTGTTCCCGCCACCCCCGCGGGCCCTTGGCTTAGGGCTTGGAACTACCAGAAGACGTAGGTCAGGCCGATAGAGACGGGCACGGCGCTTGCGACGACGGCAAGGATGAGCGCTTCAGCGAACGGCATCAACGTATTGATCATGGGCGTCTCTCACTGACGCCCTCTCCATACAGCACCGCGGCGGCTCTGTGGTTGCGCAAATACAACGCTCGGCCGGCGTCGACAAACGTTCCCTTATTCCGCGCCGGTAGGCTTGGGCTTTTCGATGTCCGGACAGGTCATGCGGCCGTTATCGAGGAGTGGGTGTTGGCGCCGCTTCTGGTGCTCATTGCGACCCCCCAGTTGACGCTGGCTGCGTTCACCCAAACGACCGTTTTCGTCCGCACCAAAGTTTTTAAATTGTCGGCGTCGGAAACAATCGTGCTGGCCGACGAGCCTTTTGCATTCTGTCTCGCCATGGCGGAAGCGGTCCTTTTCCTATCCTGGGCCGCCTGGATCTGCGGGAAGGCGCGTTGACGCGGCGCGGCAGGCCGCCATAGAAAGGCGCGCAGCAAAAGCCGTTCGCCAGCAGGACAGCCGCCACTTTGGATTGGCCGCTTCCCTCGAGCGAAGGTCAAATGAAGCCAACGGCTTGCCGGCGTAGCACAGCGGTAGTGCAGCGGTTTTGTAAACCGAAGGTCGGGAGTTCGATCCTCTCCGCCGGCACCATTCACTCTCTCTGATCGGAAAGATGCCGCCCGCCGCGCGTCATGCGCAGCGGTGCGAGCTTTGGCCATTGCCGGAATGAGTACGGGCGGGAGGCGCTTACGACGCCGCGGACCAAAGGCCCGAATTGATGTTGAACTTCACTTTGCCTGCATCGCGCATGCGCATCAGCAGCGCGTGCAGTTCCTCCTCCGACCCGGACGGCGCTATGCGCATCCGCAGCGCGTAGATCTTGAGCGGCTTTTCGGCCAGGGCCTTCAACACCTTTTCTTCCGTCATTCGTCACGCTCGTTTTTATCTGCTTCGCGGCCGGCAATGTACCGGAGCCCGCGCGCGTCGTCCGCACCAAAAGAACCCCGCCTTGCGGTGGAACCTGCATCGTCGCCGTGTTTTGCGACGCTTCCGTGGCGCCCGGAGACCTTCGGCCGCGGCGCCGCGAACGGAAGCGCACGGGCCGGCGACAACGGGATCGGGAGGGCCGCTCCGATCGCCCGTCGTTGCCGCTTCCCAAGCCATTAATGTTACTGCGAGATTTCAATCGCGCCGGCTCGAACTTGTGGCGCCGCGAGCGTTATCATGCGGTGTGCTTGGGAGCGAGCGATGTACAGATCGTCGCGTTTTTCAGTTCCGCGTGTCGCCGCGGTGACGATGGCGATGACGGCTTTTGCGTGTGCCGGCGCTCGCGCCGACCACGCCCCGACATTCGTCATCCCCGGCAATCCTTGGGTGCCCGTCATCATTGACGGCGTCGACGCGAGCTACGGCGTCGTCGAGGGCGACTGGGGGCTGTCGCGTCCCGGCCAGGTGTCGGTGACGGTCTATCCCGCCCCGCATGTCATCTATCAGGCGCCGCCACGTCCCGGCTACTTCCCGTCGGCGGGCCGGCCGCCGCGTGTCGGCCGCCATGAGATCGTGCCGCGCCACCGTGTCGCCGCGCCCGCGGAATCGTTCCACCGCGCCTGGACGACCGATGGCGGCGCGGCGCCCGCGCCGGCGGATATCTCCGCCGTGCCGGACTTTCCGCCGCCGGTCATCGAAGCGTTCCCGAATCGCAAATATCCGCGGCGTCCGCATCGTCGTGGGCACAGATGAGGAGTGAAGAATGTCAATGTTTCGCGTGAGTCTTCTGGGCGCGGCCGCCGCGCTGATCGTCGCATCGGCGGCGCCGGCTGCGGCACACGATTGGTCATACGGCGCGCGTGACCGCACGGTCGTGAATTGCGTGCGTTCGGTCTGTAATTTCGGCGCCGGCCACTATCGGCACCACCGCCGACATTTTCATCATCGGCACTGGGCACCCGTGCGTGTCGTGACGCCGACGCCGTACTACCTGGTCGATCAGGGGCCGGTCTACAACGTGCCGGCCATCCCTTATCGCGAGCCCTCTGTCGTCTACGACATCGCCAGCGTGAGCTATCCCTATTATCACCGGCGTACTTACGGACAGCGGATCTTCTACGGCGGCGTGCGCTATGGCCATCGTTGGCAGCACGGGTACCGGCATTTCCATCATGCGCATCACCGCATGCGGCATCATCGCCATCGCGCCTGGCGGCAGGCCACGGCTTACGGCAAGCCGTATTACGCGCGGCACGGCGCCCGGCACCGGCATGGCGCCTGGCGCTGAGAGAAGAGGCGTCAGCTTTCGCGCAGCGCGCGTGTCGCGATATACAACGTGAGTGCCGCCGCGTTCGAGACGTTGAGGCTCTTGATCGCGCCGGGAAGATCGAGACGCGCAAGCGTGTCGCATGTCTCGCGTGTGAGCTGACGCAGGCCCTTGCCCTCGGCGCCGAGCACCACGGCAAGCGGCGCGCGAAGCGGCGCGTCCGCGAGATCGTCCGCCGCTTCGCTGTCCAGCCCGACGACCTGGAACCCTTGATCCTTCAGGGCTTGCAGTCCGCGCGCGAGATTCTGCACGGAGACGATCGGAACGTGCTCCAGCGCTCCGGACGCCGCCTTGGCGAGGACGCCGGTCGCGGCGGGGCTGTGACGTGCGGTGGTGACAATGGCGTCGACCGCGAAGGCGGAGGCGGAGCGCAGCATCGCGCCGACATTGTGCGGGTCGGTCACCTGATCGAGCACGAGGACGAGGCGGGCGTCTTGGAGGTCGCCCAGGTCCTTCTCCGGCAGCGGATTGGCTTCGGCGAGGATTCCCTGATGCACGGCGTCAGGCGTGAGCCGCGCGGCGATCGCGTCGGGGCGCACGAGATGCGGCTCGACGGGGAGGGTGAGGCCTTCCTCCCTGAACCGGCGCAGCGCGTTCTCGGTCCCGTAAATGGCGAGGATCTCGCGCTCGGGGTTCTTCAGCGCCGCCTTGACCGAGTGCCAGCCATAGAGGAGCACGGGGCCATCCGCCGCGGGACGCGCATATCCGCGCGGGCGCGCGGGCCCGCGCGCCCGGTTACGAGGCGACGGACGATATTCTTTTCGATTCGGCATGGGCAATTCTGCGTGGAGAACGCCGGCCTCTCGAACCGGCGGCAGGGAAGGATGGTGTTCCGGGTTGACAGTCCCGACCCCCGTCACCATAACACGGCGGCTCACGGGAATGCCCGCCGGTGTTGGGCGTTTGCGTCGGATTCTGCAAGCCTTGCCGGTG
This sequence comes from Variibacter sp., assembly GCA_039808325.1. GTDB lineage: Bacteria > Pseudomonadota > Alphaproteobacteria > Rhizobiales > Xanthobacteraceae > JAFKKS01. Next base: position 21,165 of record JBDHSU010000074.1, read on the forward strand.
AATTCACCGTCGAGACTTCGCGCTGGAGGGGTGCCCGAGTGGTTAAAGGGGACGGACTGTAAATCCGTTGGCTTAGCCTACG
>JBDHSU010000075.1:0-21209 GCA_039808325.1 Variibacter sp.
CCCGCGCCGCCGGCGAAATGCGCGAGGTAGAGCGTTCCCGCCGTCACCGGCAGGCCGCGCGTCGTCAACATCGCCGCGTGCCGCTCTGCGAAGCGTGCGGTCATCTCGCGTGCAAGGCGGGCATCTTGCCGCAGATCCAGCGTTTCCTTGACGTTCAGCGCGCGAAGATCGGGGCGATGGGCGCGGACGAGCTCGAGCCAGGTGCCGTCGAGGAATTGCGCGGCGCCCGCCGCCGTCGAGCGCGGGTTCTTCGCGTTCGGGTCGCCGCCTGATTCGGCGCGAATGATGCGCTCGACGACGTCGCGCACCGCGGCGTTGTCGGAGAAATAGGACACGTGCGGCGCCAGCAGATTGTAGAGGTTCAATCCCGCGCCCCAACCGATGCCGAGCGCGATTGCAAGGAGGCCCGCGAACGTCGCGTCGCGCCGCCGGCGCCGGTTGCGCACCTTTTTCGCGGCGAGCGCGCGGCGCATGCGCTCGGCCGCGAGCGAATGGTCCACGCTGATGGGAGCTGTGGCGGCGGACTGCGCAAGCATGCGGGGAACGAGCGCCGCCGGCGCGGCCTCCCGCATACGCGTCGACCCCATAGCGAGGCCGGGCCAGGGAAGGTCGCGTTGATCGACGGCGGCGCGCGGCGACGGTGTTCGGGGGCGCCGCGGCGGTGCGCTCGGCGCGTCGTCGAAGATCGCGGCGAGCAGTTCGTCCGTCGCGGTCAGTGTCAAAGCGCCGGGTTGCTGCTGATGCAAGCCGCTGCACCCTTGTCGTTCGCCCACCGCGCCACGACGGCGCGGCACGCCGCCTCATATCCGCACTGGGGATCGTGCCAGTCTCTCTACTTTTAATAGAATTGACCAGAAAATTCACCTCTTACGGTGAACCATTGGTAAACCTGGAGCCTCCGCGAGCCCGCGCCTCTGCGTTTTTGCGCGCCGTGGTTGGACGGATTTCGCATAGATGCCTCGGCGGCGCGGGAACACCCTTAGCGAAAAATTTGTAGGGCGCGCCGGCCGCGCCCGCCGGTGGGGAGGAAGCCATGAGTTCGACGACGACCGGCGCGGGCGCGCTCTCGACCGCGTGCCGGTAACGCCGTTTCATCGGCACGTCCTCGGCTGGTCGGCGGCATCTTCCTCGACGCGGATGCTGCGGCGCAGCAGTCAGTGTCCGAAGCGAGCGACGGCCAGGAAGAGACGGCCAGGAAGAAATGCAGGTCGTTCCACGCGAACTCACGCATGCGGCGCCCTTGGAAGTTTCCTTGCGGGACGTCATGGCCCACATTACGAATTGGACCCGTCCGCACGAAGAGAGACGATGGGAGAAGCATCATGGTCATGGTCGAGGAGAGAGCCCGCCCGCGCACGGAAAGCGCGCTCAAGGTCATCGATTGCGATGTGCATCCCACGTTGAAGGGCGGGTTGAAGGACGTCTATCCCTACATGCCGAAGGCTTGGGTGCAGCGCTTCCTGCAGAAGAAGGCGGCGGCGCAGAGCATCGCGCTGACCATGAAGTATCAGCACCCGAACGGCTCGGCGATCCGCGAGGACACCCGCGACGCCGAGGGGCATGTCGGCGGCAGCGATCCGAGGGTCATCGTCTCCGACCTGATCGAGCCGTACAATATGGAGGCCGTAGTCCTCAACTGCCTGCAGAGCGGCGGCACCGTCGCGGCGCTCGCCTCGACCGACGAAGGCACTGTCATCGCCTCCGCGTTCAACGACTGCTTCATCAATGAATGGCTGCCGGTCGACAAGCGCCTGCGCTATGCGATGACCGTCGGCCCGCTCGATCCGGCCGCCGGCGCCGCCGAGATTCGCCGCGTCGGCAAGCATCCGCAGATCGCGGCCGTCTCCGTGCCGCTCATCAATATGCTGATGGGCAACCGCTACTGGTGGCCGGTCTACGAGGCGGCGCAGGAGTTCGATCTTCCGATCCTGGTGCATCCCTCCGGCGCCGACAGCATCTATCAGGGCACGCCGATTTCCTCCGGTGGCATCCCGGATTCCTACATCGAGCGTTACGTCACCCTCTGCCAGATCGCCGAATCCAACGTGAACAGCCTGATCTGCAGCGGCACCCTGGAGCATTTCCCGAAGCTGCGTGTGATGTTCGCGGAGTTCGGATTCGCCTGGTTGCTGGCGCTGCTCTGGCGCATGGATCGCACCTGGCGGCAGCTTCGCCACGAGACGCCGTGGGTGAAGAAATCGCCGATCGAGTATGCGCGCCATCAGCTCCGGTTCACGACGCAGCCGCTCGACGAGCCGGAGAATGCCGCCGATCTCGGCAAGATGATCGAGATGATCGGCGCGGATCAGCTCTGCTTCAGCACCGACTATCCGCATTGGGACAACGACATGCCCGACCAGTCGCTGCGCATGCTGAGCATGGCCGACCGTCGCAAGATCTTCTACGACAACGCCGCGAAGTTCCTGCGGTTGGGCTGAGCGATGTCGGACGCTGAGGTGAGTGCGCCCGGGCGCGTCGGCAGGGCCGCCCGCCGGGTCGAAGTCGGAAAGCTCGAGGAATTCCCGATCGGGAAATTCCGTATCCTGAACGTCGCGAGCCGCGAGATCGGCGTGATCCGGATGGAGAACGGCGATGTGCATGCCGTTCTCAACCGCTGCCCGCACAAGGGCGCCCCGGTGTGCAAGGGCATCGTCGGCGGCACCTGGCCGCCGTCCGAGGTCGGCAAGCTCGATTTCGAGCGTGAGGGGCGGGTGCTGACGTGCCCCTGGCACGGCTTCGAGTTCGATATCGAGACCGGATACGAGGTCTATCAGGAGCGCCCCGCCCGGTTGAAGAAGTTCAAGGCGGACGTCGAGGCCGGCGCCGTCGTCATCACGATCTGAAACATTCATTGCAGAAGAAGGAGGCCGCGCGGCGTGGCGTTGGCTCAAATCCGCGAAAACGAGGCGACCGGTAGCGTTGCCGAGGCGTATGCCCGCTTACGCCGTACGCTCGGCGTACCGTTGGTCAATTTCATCTGGCGTCATCTTGCGACGATCGACGGGGCGCTCGACTTTGCCTTGCCGCGCATCGCGCAGGCGAGCCCGCTGATCGACGCGACGATCCCGCGTGTGCGGCAAGAGGCGGACGCCCTGGTTGTCGAGCACCGTCTCGGCGCGGCGCTCGGCTCTCAAGTGACGTTGTCGCCGGCGGTGCGCGATGTGATCGCAGTCTACGATCGGGGCAATTGCTGGAATTTTTTGGCGATGTCGGTGCTCGCCGCGGCGCGTGCCGGGCATGAACGCAGCAGCGGCGCGCCGCCCGGAGAAGCCAGTGGAGGCGAGACTGCGCCGGCCGTTCCGCCGATGCCGCGTTACGAGGATCTGGCGCCGCAACTGCGCGCCATCGTCGATCGATTGGGCTCGGTAGGGCCGGCTGCGCGCCATGTCGGGCATCCGTCGCTGTGGATTCATCTTGGCCTGTGGCCGGACGAATTGATCGCGTTGGAAGCGCCCTGCGCGCAACTTCTCGCTTCGCCTGCCTTTGCGCGGGCCTACGCGTCGTTTCGTAGCCGTGGCCCCGCGCTTCTCGGCCTTCAGGCGCCTGAGCCCGGGTCCGAAGCGCTGCCGGGCGAGCAGCCCCTCGATCGCTCTATTCGTCTGTTCCGTACGCTCATCGCGGAAATGATCCTGGTCGGCCGCGTGCTCCTGCATACGAGCCAAACGCGCGGCGTGTCGAATTGAATTGCCGGGCAATCGTCGTATTGTCGGCACATGAATGAACGGCCGCAGGGCCGTCGAAGGAGAATGAATATGCTGGAGCCGGGCGCGAACGGTCAGGCGCCGCTTTCGGGCGTCAAGGTCGTCGATATCGCAACCTTCCTCGCCGCGCCGATGTGCGCCATGTTCCTGGCGGATTTCGGCGCCGACGTCATCAAGGTGGAGCGGCCCGGCACCGGCGACGAGGTGCGCTACTGGGGCGACAACAAGAACGGCGTCGGCCTCTACAACAAGGTCATCAATCGCGGTAAGCGCACGATCACGGCGGATCTGCGCACGCCGCTCGGCGTCGAGATCCTCAAGCGGCTGATCAAGGACACGGATATTCTCGTCGAGAATTTCCGCACCGGCACGCTCGAGGGCTGGGGTATCGGCCCGGATGTGCTGATGGCGATCAACCCCGGCCTCATCATCGTGCGTATCACCGGCTTTGGGCAGACCGGGCCGAACAGCCCACGGCCGGGCTTCGGCACGCTGGCGGAGGCGTATGCCGGTTACGCGCACATCACCGGCTATCCGGGGCAGCCGCCGCTGCTCCCGTCGTTCGGCTTCGCGGATTCCTCCAGCGGCTTGATGGCCGCTTACCTTGCCTCCATCGCGCTGCATGAGCGGCGCCGCAGCGGCAAGGGGCAGATCATCGACCTCGCGATCTACGAGACGATGCTGACGCTGCTCGGGCCGCAGGTGATCAACTACGATCAGCTCGGCCTGGTGCAGGAACGCAACGGCTCGCGCCTGCCGTTCACCGCGCCGCGCAACACCTATCAGACGAAGGACGGCCACTGGGTCTCGATCGGCGGGAGCGCGCAGTCGATCTTCGAGCGCATCTGCAAGGCGCTCGAGGTGCCGCACCTCGTCACCGACGAACGCTTTCTCAACAATCGCCTGCGGATCAAGAACTCCGTCGCCCTCGATGAGGAGTTGCAGAAGGCGATCCGCCATTTCGACCGCGACCCGCTGATCAAGCTGTTCATCGAGCACGGCGCCGCGATTTCGCCGGTCAACAGCGTCGCCGACATCTTCGCGGACAAGCACATCCAATCGCGCGAGAACATCGTCCCGATCGAGGACGCAGAGCTCGGCACCGTGCGGATGCAGAATGTCGTCGGCAAGCTGTCGCGCACGCCCGGCAAGATCGAACATGCCGGGGCGCCGGTCGGGGCTTACAACCGCCAGGTGCTCGTTGAGGAGCTCGGTTTCGATCCCGCCGAGCTCGAAGCGGCCGGCATCGCCCTCGATGCGGGCGGCGCGGTGAAGACGGCGGCGGAGTAGGATGAACCGATCGTGACACTTCTGCGGACGATGCTGTTCGCGCCCGGAAATCATCCGCGGCGCGTCGAGAAGGCGCTGACCCTTTCGGCCGACGCCGTGATCCTCGATCTGGAGGACGCCGTCGCGGTGGCGGAGAAGCCGGCGACGCGCGGGGTGGCGGTCGAGGCGTTGCGCCGCCCGCGCCGCTGCCGCGGCTATATCCGCGTCAATGCGCTGAGTACCGAATGGGGCTACGGCGACCTCGTTGCCGTCGTGCAGCCGGGCGTTGACGGCGTCATGCTGCCGAAGGTCGAGACCGCCGATGAACTCAAGACGGCGGACTGGCTGATCGCGCAGCTCGAACGCGAGCGCGGCCTCGAGATCGGTGCGATCGACCTCCTCCCGATCGTCGAGACGGGGCTCGGCTTCACCAACCTCGAAACGATCGCCCGCGCCGGCACGCGCGTGCGCCGCATCGCCTTCGGCGCCGGCGATTTCACGCTCGATCTCGGCATCGCATGGTCGGCCGAGGAAACCGAACTGCTGCCGTATCGCAGCGCCTTCGTCGCACTCTCGCGCGCTGCCGGCCTCGAGCCGCCGATCGACACGGTGTGGATTCATCTGCAGGATGCTGCCGGGTTCGAGCGTTCGGTCGCGCACGTCAAGGCAATCGGCTTTCAGGGCAAGCTCTGCATCCATCCCGACCAGGTGCCGGTCGCCAACGCGGCCTTCACGCCGCCGGCGGAGGAGGTGGCGCGCGCCCGCAAGATCGTCGCCGCATTCAAGGACGCGGAAGCCAAGGGCCTCGCCTCGATCCAGGTCGACGGGCGTTTCGTCGATTACCCGATCGTGGCGCTGTCGCAACGCGTGCTCGATCAGGCCGATGCGATTGCGGCGGCGGAAGGCAAGAACAATTGAGAGCCGGTAACGGCATCGCGGTGTCATCCCGGGCGAAGCACGCGGCGCGAAGACCTGGGATCCAGACTCCCGGTGTCTCATGAAGCTTGAGGGATTCTGGGTCCCGCCTCGCACTCCGCCGGCCTGCCGGCCTCGCTTGGCCGGGATGACAGCGGCGTAGGGAGAAAGTCATGACCGCGAACGGAACGCCGGGGCAGTTGCGCCCGCTCGACGACGTCTTCGTCATCGACGTGTCGAGCTTCCTCGCCGGTCCGTTCTGCTCGACGCAGCTTGCGGAATTCGGCGCCGAGGTCGTGAAGATCGAACTGCCGAAAGTCGGCGACGCATTGCGCAAGTTCGGCACCATCACGCCGCGTGGCGATTCCCTGCCGTGGCTGTCCGAGTGCCGCAACAAGAAGTCGATCACGCTCGATCTGCGCAAGCCCGAGGGCGCGGCGCTGGTCAAGCGCCTGGTCGAGAAGGCGGATGTGTTCGTCGAGAATTTCCAGCCCGGCACCCTGGAGAAATGGGGCCTCGGCTGGGACGTGCTCAGCGCCATCAATCCGCGCCTCGTGATGGTGCGCATCTCCGGCTACGGGCAGACCGGGCCTTATCGCGACCGGCCGGGCTTCGGGCGCATCGGCAACGCCTTCGGCGGTCTGTCTTTTCTCGCCGGCTTTCCCGACCGCCCGCCGGTGACGCCGGGCTCCGCGACGATTCCGGATTATCTCTCCGGCCTCTACGGCGCGCTCGGCGTCCTGCTTGCGCTCAAGGCGCGCGACAAGACCGGGCGCGGGCAGGTGGTCGACATCGGTCTGTATGAAACGATCTTCCGCATCCTCGACGAATTGGCGCCGAAATTCGCGTTCGATGGCTATGTGCGCCAGCGCATGGGGCCGGGGACGGTCAACGTCGTGCCGCACAGTCATTATCCGACCAAGGACAAGCGCTGGATCGCCATCGCCTGCACCAACGACAAGATTTTCGCGCGGCTCGCCGAGGCGATGAAAGCGCCGGAACTGGCGGACTCCTCGCGCTGGGGCCTGCTGAAGAACCGCGAGAAGGAGCGCGCCGCCGTCGACGACTACGTCGGCAACTGGACGGCGCAGCACGATCGCGCCGACCTGCTCAAGCTGTGCGAGGCGGCGCAGGTGCCGTGCGGGCCGGTCTATTCCATCGACGAGATTTTCGAGGACCCGCAATACGCCGCGCGCGAGAACATCGTCACGGTGGACGACGCGCGCGTCGGCAAGCTCTCGGTCCCGAACGTGATGCCGCGGTTGACCGAGACGCCCGGCCGCATCGATCGTCTCGGTCCCGACATGGGCGAGCACAACGCCGAGTTTTTCGGCGAGCGGCTCGGCCTGTCGCAAAGCGAGATCGAGCGCCTGCAAGCGGCGGGCGTGATCTGAGAGCGTCACCTCGGCCAGGGCGGCGAAGCTGTGGCACGCCGACCACGGCGGGCCGTCACACGCCGAGGTAGCGCTGCAGCAGCTCCGGCTGCGCCTTCAACTCGGCCGCCGGCCCTTCGTGAACGATGTGGCCATTGTTGATGATGTAGACGCGCTGCGCCAGCGCGAGCGACGCGGCGAGGTTCTGCTCCACCAGCACGATGGTCTGGCCGGCTTCCGCGAGCGTCCGGCAGGCCCGCATCAGGTCCTTCACGATCACCGGCGCCAGCCCCTCGAACGGCTCGTCGAGCAGGACGATCTTCGGATCGCGGATCAGCGCCCGCGCGATCGCCAGCATCTGCTGCTCGCCGCCCGAGAGGTCGGTGCCGCGGCTGGTCCGGCGCTGCTTCAGCCGCGGGAACATCTCGTAAATCCGCTCCAGCGGCCATTTCTTCTGCGCGGTCAGTCCGGCGAGAACGAGGTTTTCCTCGACATTGAGGCTGCCGAAGATGCGGCGGTCCTCGTGGACAAGCTGCATCCCGGCTTGGGCGATGGCGTGGCTCTTCTTTCCCGCGATCTCGCCGCCGTCGAGCTTGATGCTGCCGGCGCGCGGCGTGACCACGCCCATGATGCTCTTGAGCGTGGTGCTCTTGCCGGCGCCGTTGCGGCCGAGCAGCGCGACCACTTCGTTCTTCTCGACCTTGAGCGAGACGTCGAACAGGATATGGCTGTCGCCGTAGTAGCTGTTGAGGTTGGTGACTTCGAGCAGGCTCATGCGTCGATCACCCCGTGCACGCCGCCGAGATAGGCGTCCTGCACTTGCTTGTTGCTCTTGATTTCATCCGGCGTGCCTTCGGTCAGAACCCGGCCTTCCTGCAGCACGGTCACCCGCTCGGCGAGTTCGAACAGCGCGTCCATATCGTGATCGATCACGATCATGGTGCGGCCGTGGCTGATCGACTTGAGCAGCTTGACCGTCTCGACGCGTTCGGCCGGGCTCATGCCGGCGAGCGGCTCGTCGAGCAGCAGGAGCGACGGCGATGTTGCCAAGGCGAGGCCGATCTCCAGCCGCCGTTTTTCGCCATAGGCGAGCTCGGACACCGGCGCATCGGCGCGGGCCGTGAGGTTGACCAGCGCCAGCGTGCGGTCGACCTGCTCGCTGAGGCCCGGGATGCTGCTCGGGTTGCGGAAGAGGTCCAGCCTGAACTTGCCGCGAATTTCGGCGAGCGCGGCGATCATGACGTTCTCACGCACCGTGAGCCGGTTGAAGAGCTGGTTGATCTGATAGCTCTTGGTCAGGCCGAGCTGGCAGACATCGGTGACGGTCATGCCGGTGATGTCGCGTCCGTCGAACAGGATCTGGCCCGCGCTCGGCGGCACTTCGCAAGTCAGCATCTTGAAGAACGTCGATTTGCCGGCACCGTTCGGGCCGATGATGCCGCGCAGCTCCCCGTGATGGACGGTGAAATCGATATCGCTGTTGGCGACGACGCCGCCATAGTTTTTGGTCAGGCCGGTGGCTTGCAGGATCGGGCCGGACCGGTCGTTCGCCGCGTGACGTGGCGTTGCCGGCGGCGCCGGCGAGCGCATCATTTCGCTGCCGCGGCGCTGTTCCTCCTCCTCCGGCGTGAGGCCCAGCTCCGTCGGCGCCGGCGCCGGCGCTTTCTTGAGTTTTCTGCCGGTCGCGAGGTCGTAAAGATCGACGATCGCGCCGACGATGCCCCGGCGCAGGAAGCACACCAGTATCACGAACACGATGCCGAGCACGAGCTTCCAGGTAGCGCCGAGATGCAGCGTGTTCTGAAAGAAGTCGCTGAGATAGAGCCATACGGCCGCGCCGACGAGCGGGCCGAACAGCGTGCCGGCGCCGCCGATCGCGGTCTGCATTATGAGCTGGCCCGACGTATCGAACATGAAGGCGTCGGGTGGCATGAAGCCCTGCATCAGGCCGAGCAGGCCGCCGGCAAAGCCGGCATAGGCGGCGGCGACCACGAAGGCGGTGAGCTTATAACTGTGGATGTTGTGGCCGAGCGCGGCGGCGCGCAGCGGATTGTCGCGAATCGCGGACAGGATGGCGCCGACCGGCGAACGCACGATGCGCAACGCGAGCACGACGCCGATGAAGTACCAGAACGCGAGGAACGTATAGACCTCGAAATCGGTATTGAAATGCAGCGTCGTGAAGCCGAGGAAGACGCTCGGCTTCGGCACGCCCGGCAGGCCGTTCTCGCCGCCGGTGAAGTCGGAGAGGGGATTGAACTCGACGAAATAGAACACTTCGGCGATCGCGACCGTGATCATCGCGAAGTAGATGCCGGTGCGACGCAGCGCGATGAGGCCGATGAGATAGCCGACCGCCGCGGCGACGGCCGCGCCGATGAATACCGAGGCCATCACGTAGTTGAAGCTGGTCTGCGTGAGCAGATAGGCGGCGAACATGCCGCCGGTGCCGAAGAAGGCCGACTGGCCGAACGAGAGGAGCCCCGTATAGCCGAACAGGATATCGAAACCGAGGCCGAACATGCCCCAGACCAGGATGCGATTGATCGTATTCGGCGTGAAGCCGAGATGAGGCAGCACATATGGCGCCGCGATCAGCGCGATGGCGGTGAGGATCTCGACGAGGAACGGCGTCTTGGTGCGCATCAGGACACCACGGCTATTCGCGGCCGGCGGTGCCGAGCAGCCCGTAGGGCCGCAGCACCAGCACCAGGGTCATTGCCACGAACAGCATGACGTAGGCGTAAGCGGGATTGAACATCGACGTGATCGAGATGATTTCGCCGGCGATCAGGCCGCCGAGAATGGCGCCGGGGAACGAGCCGACGCCGCCGATCACCACGACGACAAAGGTCTGCACCAGGATCGCTTCGCCGACGTCGGGCGCGATCGAGACCACCGGTGCGTTGACGATGCCGGCGAAGCCCGCCGCCATCGCGCCGATGCCGAACACCAGCATGAAGACCTTGTAGACGTCGATGCCGAGCGAATCGACCATCACCGCATCTTCGATGCCGGCCCGCACGATCATGCCGATGCGGGTCTTGTAGAGCACGATGAACAGCACGAGCAGCGCGACGGCGATGATGCCGAGCAGCGCGATCCGGTAGGTCGGATAGAACATGAAACCGAGATTTATGATCCCGCCGAGGCCGGGCGGGGGCGGCATCATTTTCGACAGGCTGCCGAAGAAGAAGCGGACCGCTTCCACGAACACGATGCCGAGACCGAAGGTGACGAGGAGCTGGTCCTCGTGCGGGCGGGTGTAGAAATAGCGGATGATGCCCCGCTCCATTACGACGCCGACCAGCATCACGAACAGCGAACCGGCGATCACCGCGACGATGAACGAGCCGGTGTAGGTGAACGCAACCCAGCCGGCATAGCCGCCGAGCATGAACATCGCGCCGTGCGCGAGGTTGAGGACGCCGAGCGTGCCGTAAATGATCGTCAGGCCGGAGGAGATCAGCGCCAGCAAAGCGCCGAGCACCAGCCCGTTGAAGCATTGCGAGATAAAGTTACCCCAGCTGATCACGAGTCCGCCCCGTTCGTGTCTGTTGTCGTCTTGCCCGACATGGCCGGCGGCCTCAACGGCTTTCAGCCCGGCCGTAACGCGGAAGCCACCTCCGCCGCCGGCGGAGGTGGCTTCGCGGCATCAGGTGTAGTCGCCGAGTTTGCAGCCAAACGCATCCGGCTTCTGCATCAGCGGCTCGCCCGGAAGAACTTCGACGACTTCCCAGAAGTCTTCCTTGTTCTTCATGTCCTTGGGCGCCTTGCCTTTGACGATGATCACCGGGCGGACGCACTGGTGATCCTCCGGCCGATAGCGCACGTCGCCGAGCAGCGACGGGATGGTCTCGCCCTTTTCGTACTGCTTGATGACGTCCGGCGGGTAGAAGCTGCCCGCTTCCGTCACCATGCGGGCCCAATGCGCGAAGCTGACGTAGGAGTTCTCCGCGCCCCATTCGGGCTTGTAGCCGAACTTCTTCTCGAAGGCCTCGTTGAACATCTTGGCGAGCGGATATTTGTCTTCGAGCGTCCACCAGTAGTCGGTCGCGGCGTAGACGCCTTCCATCAGCTCGGGACCCGCTTCCTTGGCGAGGAACGGGATCTGATACGGAATCACCATCTTCATCTTCGGCGTCAGGCCGAACTGCTTGGCCTGCTGCACGGACAGCACCGCGTCGCGGCCCCAGTTCACGTTGATGATGAACTCGGCGCCGGAGTTGGCGATGTTGGTCAGATATTGGCTGAAGTCCTGGGTGCCGAGCGGCGAGACCTGGTTGGTGACCTGCGTCCAGCCGGCGTTCTTGGTCAGGTAGTCGTTGACCGACTTGGTGACGGTGTGGCCGTAGGTGTAGTCCGGCGTCATGAACGCCGCTTTCTTGCCCTTGCCATAGGCTTTCACCAGGGCCGGGCCGATCGCGTTCGCCGCGGTCTCGCCGTAGAAGTTCTGGCGGAAGCCGTAGCGCACGCAGTCCTTGCCGGTGGTGTCGTTCGAGCCCGAAATGGCGGCGATGTAGAGCACCTTCTCGCGTTGCGCGAACTTATTGAGCGCCACCGCGACGGCCGAAGAGGTCGAGCCGGTCATCAGGATGATCTTGTTCTGATTGATGAAGGTCTGCTGCTCCTGCACCGCCTGGTTCGGCTTGGCGCCGGAGTCGGCGGCGAGCAGGTTGACCTTCTTGCCGTTGACGCCGTTGTTCACCTTCGGCGCGATCTTCTTCATCAGCTCGTGGTTGGTGTTCATGTGCTCAACGGCGAGCTGCATGCCCTTGAGCTCGTCCTCGCCCTGCACCGCGTAAGCGCCGGTGCGCGGCACGGCGGCGCCGATGTTGACGGTGTCGCCCTTGGAGCCCTCCGGCCAAGTGCCGATCGCCGGCTTGTCGTCGGCATAGACCGGCATCACCATCGTCAGTCCCGGCAGCAAGGCGCCGCCGGCGAGGCCGGCACCGGCCTGCAACAGTGTACGCCGCGATACGCCGAGGTCGCCTTGCCCTATTCTTTTAATCGTCATGATGTCTCCTCCCATACTGCTTGCGGTTGTCGCCGGCGGGGGCGCGGCGGCCGAATATGAAAAAGAGATCGGCGATGGCGCGGGGCGCACAACTCGATCTCAATCGACAATCACATTCCAAAGCATCGGCAGTTCCAGTCAATGCCACTTTAGTTCTTGCGTCTTTCGTCGAATGACTTTCGATGGCCGTGACGTCTCCCAATGCTGCAGTGCCGCATTTTAAGGATGGGCGGCATCGTGGCGGGTGGCGCGGCAGTTGTGGAGCGCGAGCCAAGAGAGTAGCTCTGCGCAAGAAGAGTGGTTCAAGGACAACGATTGTTTCGAGGAGTGACGAGATGGCGAATTCAGCGGCGAACCTGAAGAGCGAAGCGGTGGAAAGCCGGCGCATGCTGATCGGCGGCGAATGGGTCGGCGCGAAGTCCGGCAAGGTTTTCACGGTGGAGAACCCCGCGTTCCGCACCGTCATCGCGGAAGTGCCGCGTGCCGACGCGAACGACGTCAATCTCGCGGTCGACCATGCGCTGAAAGCGTTCGAATCCTGGAAGCGGGTTCCGCCGCGGGATCGCGGCCGCATCCTGCAGAAGATCGCCGAGGACATCGAGGCGCGCTCCGAGGAGCTCGCGCGCACCATCGCGCTGGAGACGGGGAACGCCATTCGCACGCAGGCGCGTCCGGAAGCGAAGACGACCGCCGACGTGTTCCGTTATTTCGGTGGCCTCGCGAGCGAGCTGAAGGGGGAAACTGTCCCCCTCAACGAGAACGTGCTGAGCTATACCCGCCGTGAGCCGCTCGGCGTCGTCGCGGCGATCATTCCATGGAACGCGCCGCTGATGCTGGCGGCCGTGAAGATCGCGCCCGCGCTTTGCGCCGGCAATACGATGGTGATGAAGACGGCCGAGGATGCGCCGCTCAACGTGCTGCTGCTGGCGGAAATCTGCCAGAAGCATCTGCCGCCGGGGGTGCTCAACATGCTGACCGGAACGGGCTCCGAGGCCGGTCAGCCGCTGCTGCATCATCCCAAGGTTTCGAAGCTCTCGTTCACCGGCTCGACCGCGGTCGGCAAGCTGGTGATGCAGGCCGCCGCCGAGCGCGTGCTGCCGGTTTCCCTCGAACTCGGCGGCAAGAGCCCGTCGATCGTCTTCGCCGACGCCGACGAGGAGTGGGTCGTCGACGGCATGATCAATGCGATGCGCTTCACCCGGCAAAGCCAGTCTTGCACCGCCGGTTCGCGCCTGTTCCTGCACCAGAGCATTTTCGATTCCTTCCTCGACAAGCTCACAAAGAAGGTTTCGAAGCTCAAGATCGGCGACCCGATCAAGGAAGAAACCGATGTCGGCACGATCATAAACGAGAAGCAGTTCACCAAGGTCTGCGGCTATATCGAAGACGGCATGAAGCAGAAGGACGCCAAGATGATCACCGGCGGCCTCTTGAAGAAGGAGGGGGCGCTGAGCAAGGGCTTCTTCGCGCAGCCGACGATCTTCGCCGCCAACTCCAACGACTGGCGCCTCGCGCGTGAGGAGATCTTCGGCCCCGTCCTCGTCGCCGTGCCATGGACCGACGTCAACGACGCCATCCGCATGGCGAACGACAGCCATTACGGCCTCGCCGCCTATGTGTGGACGCATAACATCCGCGACGGCATCCGCACCGCGCATGAGATCGAAGCCGGGTGGGTGCAGGTCAACCAGGGCGCCGGCCAGTCGCCGGGCCACTCCTACGGCGGCTACAAGCAGAGCGGTCTCGGACGCGAGTTCTCGCTCGAGGGCATGCTCGATGGCTTCACGCAGCGCAAGAGCGTGACCGTCAGCCTGGCGCAGTAGGTCGCCGGAGGCGTCGAGGCATTCGCATCATTGGCCGGGCTCGGTGCGGAGCCCGGCAATCCATCCTTTTTCATGGATATTATGGAGAGGGACGCGCGGGACCGATCCCGCGCATGATGTTTTAGGCATCGCACGAAGCGTTCCGGAGCATGCGCATGACCGATGATCGGAAAACGGCGGCGATCGGCTTCATCGGCCTCGGCGTGATGGGCGAGCCGATGTGCCGCAATCTCGCGCGCAAGAGCGGCCGCCGCGTCATCGGCTTCGACCGTGCGCCGCAGCCGCTCGAACGCCTGCGGGCGTTCGGCGTGACGGCGGCGGAGAGCTTGGCGGCTCTGGCTGCGGCTTGCGACGTCGTCTTCATGGCGCTGCCGAGCGGCCGGCATGTCCAGGCCGTTTGCGAGGGAGCGGACGGCTTGCTCGCGAACGCGAAGTCCGGGAGCCTCGTCGTCGATCTCGGAACCTCGCCGGTCGACCTCACGCGCGACCTCGCGGAACGCTTCGCCAAAGCCGGCGTGCGCTACGCCGACGCGCCGATCGCGCGGACACGCCAGGCCGCCGAGGACGGCACGCTCAGCATCATGGTGGGCGCGGATGATGCGGTGTTCGCCGAACTCGAACCGCTGCTGCGGAATATCGCGTCGGACGTCACATTGTGCGGTGGCGTCGGCGCGGGGCAGATCGTCAAAATCCTGAACAACATGGTTCTCGTCGAAACCGTCGTCGCGCTCTCCGAGGCGCTGACGATCGCGCGTCGTGCCGGCCTCGACGGCAAGGTGCTGTTCGAGACGCTGGCGAAAGGCTCGGCCGACAGCTTCGCGCTGCGCAACCACGGCATGAAGGCGGTGCTGCCGGGGACGTTTCCGGAGCGCGCTTTCTCGACGAATTACGCGCGCAAGGATTTATCCTATGCGCTCGCGCTCGCCGCGCAGTTCGACGTCGATGCGCGCGGCGCCGAGATGGCGGACGAGCGGCTGCGGCAGGCAGCCAACGCAGGATACGGCGACCTGTACTGGCCGGTTGTGAGTCGCGTTATCGATAAGGCATGAATGGAGTGGAGGGAACGCGTGCTTGAGCTTCCTGAACGGACAACGGTTGTCGATGTCTCCGCGCGCGACGGGTTGCAGAGTTTCCACCGTTGGGTCGACACCGACATCAAGGTCGCGATGGTGGATCGTCTCTCCGAAGCCGGATTTCCCGTCATCGAGGTGACGAATTTCGCGCATCCGCGCGTCATCCCGCATCTCAAGGATGCGGAAGAGGTGATGGAGCGGATCGCGCGCCGCAACGGCATCGTCTATCGCGCACAGGCGCCGAACCCACGCGGCGCGCAGCGCGCCGTCGCCGCGAAGGCGCAGGAAATCCTCGGCCTCATCACCGCCAGCGCCACGTACAACAAGAAGAACCAGAATATGACGCTGGAGCAGGGCGTCGCCTCCGCCATCGAGACGTTCCGCATCTCAGACGCCGCGCATACGCCCTTCGTCATGGCCGTCGGCATGGCCTATTTCTGCGCCTATGAGGGCGTGATTCCCGAGAACCATGTGCTCGATCTGCTCGCGCAGCTCCGCAACGGCGGCATCACGCGGTACTACCTCGCCGGTTCGCTCGGCATGGAGGACCCGCGCCACGTCAATCGGCTTATCCGCCGTGCGCTGGAGCGTTTTCCAGATATCGAAATCGGATTCCACGTTCACAATCTCGCCGGCAATGGCATGGCGAACATCGTCGCCGCGCTGGACGCGGGCGCGTCCTTTGTCGAGGGCAGCATCTGCGGCATCGGTGGCGGCATCATGATGCCGACGACGGTCGGCGCCGTCGGCAATCTCGCGACGGAAGACATCGTGCACCTGCTCAACGAAATGAAGGTCGAGACCGGCGTTTCGACGGAGGCCGCGGTCGCGGCCGCGCGTGACGTTGCGAAGCTTCTCGACATCACGCCGCAGAGCTACGTCACCGCCGCGGGCGACCGCGCCAAGGTGATGGAGGATGCGCGCACGCACGGGAAGTCGCATCCGGCGTAGCGGACGTCAGCGATACTCCAAAGCTTGTCGTGTGAACGTCAGGCGGCATCGGCGAATTTCGGGCGACCGTTCCATTCACGGAAACTTCGCCATGATGCGATGGCGAGCGCGGCGAACGTCACGGTCCACACCGCGACGGCGATCCACAGCATCGTGTGCGCGATGGTGAGCAGCGGCGAAAAGTCGGCCGCGAGCGAAAGCCGCTGCGTCGCGAGCGAGTACATCCCGAGCGGGAAGACAAGGCTCCACAGGAGCGGATCGTAGGTCAGCGGCACGCGGCAGACGCCGTGCTTCCAGATTCCGAAGAGGATCAGCAGCGGAATCCACCATGTCCCCCATGCCCAGATCAGCAAGGTCACGCCGTCGATGAACGGCCGCATCGTATGCAGGAACGGCAGGCCGCTGTCGCTGAGGATGAGCATCGAACCGGCATTGGTGCTGATCGCCGCGGCTCCCATCACCACCCACAGAAGCGGCGTGATGTCGTCCGGGCCGACATCGAAGAACGCGATGCGGTAGATGAACAGCGTGACGAAGATCGCGTAGAGCCCGAGCCCGATCCCCCACAGCATGTGCAGCAACACGAAGGTCGCCGCGCTCGCCTCGCCCAGCAGCGGCGCCACCCGCGCGCCCAGCACCACCAGCGACTCGGTGCCGACGATCGCGATCAGCCAGCCGCCATGAACGACTTTGGCGCCGTGCGCGGGATTAAGGAATGTCAGGACGCTGAAGCTGAAATAAGTGAGCGCGAGCCACAGCACGAGCGAGACGAGCCACAGAGACAATGCGGCCGCCGCGAAGCCGCGCAGATCGAGGCCGGCGCCGAAAACGTCCGTGCCCGCGACCAGCGTGAAGAAGGAAAAGACCAGGCGCGGATTGGTCAGGTCCGCCCAGATGGCCCGCGGGAAGCGTGCGATGCGCGAGAGGGTGAGGATTGCGAGCCACGGAAAAGCGAGCGCGTTGACGGCGAACAGGAGATCGGAGAGCTCGCGCGCGCCCTCGGCAAACAGGGCGTTGGAGACGATGCCGGTCGCCATCACCAGGGCGAAGCAGCCGGGATAGAGCGTCGCGATCTGTCCGTTCGCCCACCCGCGCAGCCGCTGGCGCGAATGGGCTTCCGTCGCAGGCTCAAAGGAGGTCATGTCGCGCCGGGCCATGGCGGGTGATGCACCCGTGACATACCGCATCTGCGCACCGGATGTCGACGCTTCCGATGGATGTCCAAAGCAGTGGAGACGATGGCGGGGCGATCATCGCCTTCCGCGGATCATTCGATGGCCATCAGGCTGGCATTGCCACCGGCGGCCGCGGTGTTGGTGCTGATCGCTCGCTCGTTCATCAGCCACTCCGACGCATAAGCTGCGTTTGCCGGATCGCCGTGCCCGTTCGCCGCCCGATGCGCCGCGACGATGCGGCCCGGCCGCGACGCCAGCTCCTGGTTCAGCGCCCGCAACGCGTCTTCGTCGCCTTCGAACAAGACGGCGTCGATGTCCGCCTTCGCGCGATCCTCGATGGAGGCGAGCCAGCCCGCGAGCCCGGCCGGGGGCTTCGCCAGGAACGCACGGTCGATAGCGGGCGGCAATATGCCGATATCGACGAGTGCGCGGTTGCCGCTCGCCAACGCCGTCGTGATTTGCAGGTGCAAGCCGTGCGCCGTCCGCGCCATGCAGAGCACGCTTCCGCGTGGCGAGAGGGCATAGACGTTGCGCTCGCCGACCGGGCCGGGAAGATCGAGCGCGATACCGGTCGGCGCCGCGGCGACGAGCCGCGCGCCGGCTTCCGTCGCATCCGACTGGATCGTGCGCAGATAAGCGAGCCACGCCTGCGCGGCGGGAACAGGCTTCCCCGCCGGCGGGACCGGCGCGGCTGGCGCGCGCTCCGCCAGCAGCCGCTGCATGTAGAGCGGCCCGCCGGCTTTCGGCCCGGTCCCGGAAAGCCCGTGCCCGCCGAACGGCTGCACGCCGACCACCGCGCCGATGATGTTGCGGTTCACGTAGATGTTGCCGGCGCCGATGCGCGCGGTCACGCGCGCGATCGTCTCGTCGATGCGCGTGTGCAAGCCGAAGGTCAGGCCGTAGCCGGATGCGTTGATCTCGTCGATCAGTTGATCGAGCTTCTCGCGCCGGTAGCGCAGCACATGCAGCACCGGGCCGAACACCTCCTGCTCGACGTCCGCGATGCGGTCGATCTCGATGATCGTCGGCGGCACGAACGTGCCCAGCGCCGCCGCGGCGGGCGGAAGCGGCAGGCTGTCGATCGCGTGGCCGCGGCCGCGCATGGTTTCGATATGCTGGAGAATCTCGGCGCGCGCGTCGGCGGAGATGACCGGCCCGACATCGACCGATAGGCGGTCGGGATTGCCGATCTCCAATTCGCGCAGCGCGCCTTTGAGCATCGTCAATGTTCGATCCGCTACGTCCTCTTGCAGGCACAGGATGCGCAGCGCCGAGCAGCGCTGGCCGGCGCTGTCGAACGCCGACGTCATCACGTCGCCGACGACCTGTTCGGCGAGCGCGGAGGAATCCACCACCAGCGCGTTCTGTCCGCCGGTCTCGGCGATGAAAGGGATCGGCTGGCCGTGCGTCGTGAGCCGCTCCGCGAGATGCTTCTGGATCAGCCGCGCGACGCCGGTCGAGCCGGTGAACATCACCGCCTGCACGCGCGCATCGGAGACGAGCGCCGTGCCGACGCGGCCGGGGCCCGGGATGAGATGCAGCACGTCGGCGGGGACGCCGGCCGCGTGCAGGACCCGCACGGCTTCCGCCGCGATGAGCGGCGTCGGTGATGCGGGCTTCGCAAGCACGGGGTTGCCGGCGGCGAGCGCCGCGGTGATCTGTCCGGTGAAGATCGCGAGCGGAAAATTCCACGGGCTGATGCAGACCACCGGTCCGAGCGGCGCCGGCGCCTTGTCGCCGAAGGTCCGTACGGCCTCGGCGCTGTAGTAGCGCAGGAAGTCGGCCGCCTCGCGCACCTCCGCGACGGCATTGGGAAACGACTTGCCGGCCTCGCGCGCCATCAGCCCGACAAGGATATCCGTGCGCGCTTCGAGCGCGTCGGCGGCGCGGCATAGGATGGCCGCGCGCTCTTGCGCCGATGTCGCCGCCCAGCGCGGCGCCGCAGCGGCGGCGGCGGCGAGCGCCGCCTCGATCTCCTCCGGCGTTGCGCCGCGCGCATAGCCGACGATGTCGCGGTGGTCGGCCGGATTGCGCACGGGCGTGAGCGCGCCCTCGTTTTGCGCGCCGCTCGGCAGCGCTTTCCAGGCGGCATCGACGCTCGCCTCAAGGTTCTTGGCGAGCAATGCGAGGCGCTGCTCGTTCGAGAGGTCGACGCCCGCCGAGTTGCGGCGGCAGGGTCCGTAAAGGTCGCGCGGCAGCAGGATCTTCTCGTGCGGCGCGCCGATGGGTGTGATCGCGCGTGCAACCGCGGCGGGGTCGGCGATGAGACTGTCGACGGGCGTCTGCGGGTCGGCGATGCGATGCACGAAGGACGAGTTCGCGCCGTTCTCGAGAAGCCGGCGCACGAGATAGGCGAGCAGCGTCTCGTGCGTGCCGACGGGCGCGTAGATGCGGCACGGCCGGTTGAGCTTTGCCGGCCCGACGACCTCCTCGTACAACGGCTCGCCCATGCCGTGCAGGCACTGGAACTCGTACTGGCCGCGATAGAAGTTCGCGCCCGCCATCGCCAGGATGCTGGCGAGCGTCTGCGCGTTGTGCGTCGCGAATTGCGGGAAGACGGCGTCCGGCGCGGCGAGGAGTTTGCGCGCGCAAGCGAGATACGAAACGTCGGTGTGCACCTTGCGCGTGAAGACGGGAAAGCCTTCCAGCCCGTCGACCTGCGCGCGCTTGATCTCGGAATCCCAATACGCGCCCTTGACCAGCCGGATCATCAGCCGGTGTCCGGAGCGGCGCGCGAGATCGACGATCCAGTCGATCACGAACGGGCAGCGCTTCTGGTAGGCCTGGATGACGAAGCCGATCCCGTTCCATCCGGCGAGCGCCGGATCGAAACACAGCGCCTCGAGCAGATCGAGCGAAAGCTCGAGCCGGTCCGCTTCCTCCGCGTCGATGTTGAGCCCGATGTCGTATTGGCGCGCGAGCACGGCGAGTTTCTGTACGCGCGGGAGAAGCTCCTGCATCACGCGGTCGAACTTGGCGCGGCTATAGCGCGGATGCAGCGCCGAGAGCTTGATCGAGATGCCGGGACCTTCATAGATGCCGCGCCCGGCTGACGCCTTGCCGATGGCGTGGATGGCGTTCTCGTAATCGGCGAGATAGCGCGCGGCGTCCTCCGCCGTCGTCGCCGCCTCGCCGAGCATGTCGTAGGAGTAGCGGAAGTCCTTCGCTTCCATCTTGCGGCTGTTGTCGAGCGCTTCCTCGATCGTCTGCCCGGTGACGAACTGCTCGCCCATCATCCGCATCGCGAGATCGACGCCCTTGCGGATCAGCGGTTCGCCGCCCTGGCCGATCAGGCGCGTCAGCGCCGAGGACAGTCCGGCTTCGCTCGACGTCGCCGTGAGCTTGCCGGTCACGACCAGCCCCCAGGTGGCGGCGTTGACGAACAGCGACGGGCTGTGCCCGAGGTGCGCACGCCAGTCGCCGGTCGCGATCTTGTCGCGGATCAGCGCGTCGCGCGTGTCGGCGTCGGGAATGCGCAGCAGCGCCTCGGCGAGGCACATCAGCGCGATGCCTTCCTGGCTCGACAGCGCATATTCGTGGATCAGGCCCTGCACGCCGGCCGGGCTTCCTTTCGCCCGCAGCGCCTCGACGAGGCGGCGCGCGATCTTGGAAACCTGCGCGGCCGCCGGCTCGGACAGCGTCGCGCCGGGCAGCAGGCCGCGCACGCATTCCTCTTCCGGCCGGCGATAGGCGGCGGTGACGGCGGCACGCAGCGCGCTTTGGTTCTGGACGCCGGCGGCGAAGACGGAAAACGGCGACGGAAGCGGAGCGGGCGACATGCGCGTGACCCTGGTGAGAAGAAGCCGGTTGACGTATTTCCCTTTATATATCGATATTTATAGTGTATCCATCGGATATATTGAGGCGCAGATAGTGAAAATCTCTAGAGAGATACTGAATTGCAGGGTTTGA